>CAUJGI010000434.1 GCA_963169155.1 Chloroflexota bacterium | reverse complement strand
CATTGCCAGGCAGCTCAAGATTCCGGTTACGACCGGCGACAGCTATACCGTAGCCCAGGCCGTGCATGCCATCGAAGAAGCGGCCGTTTTACTCGAAAAACCGCTGTCCACCGCTACGGTGGCCGTGGTAGGGGCCACCGGGGCGATTGGCTCGGTTTGTGCCCAGCTGTTGGCCCCGCAGTGCCCGCAGCTGCTGCTGGTTGGCCGTCGGGTAGACAAGCTGCAAGAAGTGGCCACGGCCGTTCGCCAGCAAGGCGCGGCGCAGGTAACCATCTCCGCCAACATGGCCGACCTGGCCCAGGCCGACTTTATCATCACCGTTACCAGCGCCGTGGAAACAATCATCGAGCCGCACCATTTGCGGCCGGGCGCGGTAGTTTGTGACGTTTCGCGGCCGCGTGACGTCTCTAGACAGGTCGCCGAACAACGGCCCGATGTCCTGGTGATTGAAGGGGGCATGGTTGAGATACCTGGACCGGTAAACTTCAACTTTGACTTTGGATTTCCGCCCAAAATGGCCTATGCTTGCATGGCAGAAACAATGGCATTGGCCCTGGATGGAAATTACGTTTCTTTCACGCTGGGGAAAGACATAAAATTGTCTCAAGTACAGACAATTGATACAATCGCCACGCGGCACGGCTTTAAGCTTGGCGGCTTCAGAAGTTTCGAACGCGCCGTAACAAGCTCGCAGATAGCGGTTGTCAAAGCTGCCCGTATTCCAGATGGCGACGCTGTTGGTGCCGTTCCGTTTTTGAATCTAAAGACCAACACTTTTGTGGACTCTGTAAACATTTGATCTGCCAAGGAATAAGCTCATGAGCAACGGCCGTATATTAATAGTTGAAGACGATTTTGATATTTCCAACATGTTACGCATCTTCTTCACGGGGCAAGGGTACCATGTTGATGTGGCTGCACGGGGGAGTGAAGCGCTGGAATTGTGCCGCAAAAAGCTGCCCGATCTCATCGTCTTAGACATCATGCTGCCAGACATGAACGGGTACGAAGTGTGCAAAGTGATGCGCACCACCACCCGCACCAGTCACATTCCCATCATTTTCCTCACACAAAAAGATGAACGCAGCGACCGCATTGCCGGGTTGGAGCTAGGTGCCGACGATTACATCACCAAACCGTTTGACATTGAAGAGCTCAAGCTGCGCGTCCGCACCGCCATCAACACCTACAAACGCCACAACATGACCGACCCCATCACCGGCCTGCCCAGCAGCCGCCTGATCGAAGATCAGCTGCGCCAGCTCATGCGCACCAGCGATTGGACCTATTTGCAGATTGGCATTGACCACATCGAACCGTTTAGCGATGAGTACGGCTTCCTGGCCCGCGACGAAGTGCTGCGCTTCACCACCCTCCTGCTCAACGAAGTGGATGATGAGATGGGCACGCTGGACGACTTTGTGGGCCATGCCACCAGCAATACCTTTGTGCTGGTCACCAAGTCCACCAATGTCCCGGCGCTGGTAGAAGAACTGCGCCACCAGTTTGATGAAGGCATTCTCTCCCACTACAGTTTTATTGATCGCGAACAGGGCGGTATTATGCAGCCAGACGGCAATCTGGTGCCGCTGATGAAGCTCTCGATTGGCATTGTGTCGGACAAGACGCAGCGTTTTTCTGACATTCGCGAAATTACGGAAACGGCCGCTGAACTACGGCGCATGGATAGAGATAAACAAGCCCAATAGGCAACCTTCACACGCAAAAGTGCTGCCGCCTCAGGTGACAGCACCTGACAATCGTGTAATGTGGCGGAAGTAACAGCTGAGGTTGGACACGAACGATGGAAAAAGAATTGACCTCGGCTATGATTTGGAGTTTGTTTGACAGCCTTCATGAAGGCGTTCTCATAGCTGAGACCGATGGCACGATTTTATACCTGAATGATACCGCGGGTGACTTGCTGGACCTGACACCTGAGGCTGTTTCATTGCAGGCTGCTGCCAATTTCTTTACCCCCCCGCACAGCTGGAAAGATTGTTTAACCCCGCCATTTGAAACCACCGTTGTGTTGGAAAACGGCCGTCTCCTCACCCTCCACAGCCGCCTCATCGAGTTTAACGAAACCAACCTGGTCCAGCTCGTCGTCTCGCCGCAGCCAGCCGTGACAGACCTGGCCAACTCAGCGCAGGCCCTGCAGCAGCTGGCCACCCTCACCCGCGTCAGCAACGAGACCGATTTGCAGGAACAGCTTTCTCTGCTGGTCAACGGCCTGCAAAAAACCGGATGGAACCGGGTGGTGCTGAGCCTGCGCGACGAAGCGTTTAACCCCACGATGATGATTACCGCCGGGATTTCTCCGGCAGAGGAATCTTTCTTACGCAACAATGCCATTCCCGCCCAGGCGTGGCTGGCCCTGTTTGACGATGGTTCACTGGAAGCGTACCGCCAGGGCGGCTGCTATTTTGTGCCGGGCAGCAGCGAGTGGGCGCAGCAGCATTTAGGCATGGTACTGCCCGACTACACGGCCGTTCGCCAAAATGGCGACACCTGGCACCCCAACGACCTGCTGTGCATCCCGCTGTACAACCAGCAGCAGCAGCGCATTGGCCTGATTGGGCTGGACCAGCCGATAAACGGGCGTCGCCCCACCCCACTCACGCTGCAAACCATCGAGCTGTACGCCCAGTTTGCTGCCTCTATCATTGAAAAAGCCCAGCTTTTCCAGCAGACGGCGCGCCGCAACCGGGAATTTGAAGTGCTGCTGAACAGCAGCACCGCCCTTTCCAGCACCCTGGAAAAAGAATCGATTTTGCAGACCCTGGCCACCCAGGCCCTGAAAGTGGTTGATGCCCTGAGCTGCGCCGTGTGCCAATGGCTGCCCGGTGAAAACGAACTGCTCCTCTTAAAAGCGGTGGGTCGTCCGGGCACAACGGCCGTTGCTGCCCCAGGCACCCGCTTATCCCTGCCAGAGTCGCCAGTTTTGACGGCCGTTCTTCAGGGACAGCAGGCCCAAACCCTCCATATCAGCCAGCCAGAAGCAGCCCCGCTGCCACTCCCGAAAACGCCCACCGAGGAAGACTCCTTGACCGGGATCTTTGTGCCGCTGGTGCTTACCGGCGAGACGTATGGCCTGTTGTATTTGGTAAGGGGGAACGGCCGTATTCCTCAGACAGACCAGCACGAAATGATGCTCCTCACCGCCCTGGCCAACCAGGCCACCACCGCCCTGGAAACCGCCCTCATCTTTGAGGATACCTACGAGCGCGAACGGTTCTACGGCGCGATGGGCAACGTCAGCCTGGCGCTGAACTCTAGTCTGGACCGTGAAACCGTGCTCAACCTCGTCTGTAACGAAGGACGCCGCATTTTCAACGTCGATGGCGCCTACATCTGGCAGCTCGAAGCCGAGCAGTTTGTCGGCAGTGCCGCTGCCGGGTACGGAGCGAACAACTTTGTCGGCTCCACCATTCGCACCACCGATCAAACGAGCTTTGTCACCCAATTGGCCCGATCAGGTGAACCGACGTTTATCAACCAGGTTGCTCAGCATGGCGATATTGAGATTCGCCTGCCCCAGCCCGAAGCAGTAAAAGCCGTGTTAGGCGTGCCGCTGCTGCGCGAAAGTGACCTGACCGGCATCCTGGTGCTGGTTGATACCCAAAATTCCAACCGCTTCACCAACAAAGACATTAGCTGGGCCACCACCTTTGGCGTACAGGTGGCCATTGCCCTGCAAAACGCCAAGTTATTTAGCGAGCTGCGCCAGTTCAACGAAACGCTGGATCACCGCGTCGCCGAACGCACCAAAGCCCTCAACGACGAGAGCAATCGCGTCAAGATTTTGCTGCGTATCACCACCGAGCTGTCTGCCAGCCTGGACCAGGACCGGGTGCTCAACCAGGCGCTCCACCTGGTGAACGGCGTGGTCAACGCCGCCGAAGGGGCTATTTTGCTCATCGACAACGAGTCAGGTGAGTTTATTTTCCGGGCCGCCATCGGCACAGAACGGCCGATTCCCCTGCGCGGTATTCCCAGCGGCATGATGCGTCACGAGGGTCTGGCCGGTTGGATGATTGAAAACCGTTCGGCCGTCATTGTGCACGACGCCCTCGAAGACCCGCGCTGGCAAGAGCGGGAAACCAGCATGCGCCACCGCTCGGTGCTGGGCGTCCCGCTGATCTCCAACGAAGAAGTCATCGGCGTGCTCATGATGTTCCACTCCGAGCCAAACGCCTTCACCCTGCTGCAGCAAGATTTGGTGGAAGCCGCCGCCATTCAGGTGGCTCATGCCATCAACAACGCCAGCCTGTACAACCT
>CAUJGI010000433.1 GCA_963169155.1 Chloroflexota bacterium | reverse complement strand
CCGCCGACGTGATGAAAAGCCACACCTGGTCAGCTTCCGTCACGGAAGACATTGAGCAGCACATGGCCTTACTTTTGTCCGGTGAGCGAGTAAGTTTTGCCCCAGACGCCGAAATTCAGGCGGAAATGCCAGATAAATTGACAGACGCCCGATCACAAAATGTACGGTGGGAGCAAGGCCGCCTGGAAATGGCAAAAACGTATGTACCCAAGCTGTTCACAACATCCCTGCGCCATTTACGTCACCCCAAAAAGGCGTTTGTGCTGTGGGATGCCATCATGGAGCACCTGATTCCGCCATTTTCTGTGCTGGCTGGCCTGTCTGTTATTTCACTATTCGGCAGCTTGATTTGGTGGTTTGTGGAATCGCCGGGCATCGAACAGGCGTCCCCTCTAAAAACCTTCAGCCTGAGCAAACTCAGCCTTGCCTTAAGCGTTGGCGCGTTGTTCGGTCAGGCATTTTATCTTCTGGCGGGTCTAAAAATGGTCAATGCCCCTCGCTCGGTTTACCGGGTTTTTATTTATGCGCCCGGGTACATCCTCTGGAAGATATGGCACTATGTACGCATTTTGTTGGGCTTTGAGCAGCAAAAGTGGGTACGAACCACGCGGAACGAGGGTTAGCTATATGGTCAACAACCAGATCTCCATGCAAAAACCATATAACGCCTCTGCTAATCGAAAGGGTAATTCTGTGGATAACAACGCCAGCGACAGCTCAACGGACTCATCTGCGGAAGAAAGAAAAGCCGCGCGGATGGCGGAGATTTTCCTCAACCGTACCTATACCTCTTCTCTTTCCATTCGGCGTATGCGGATGCGGATGATTAGCCGGGTAATCCGGTACAAGATTGTACAGCGGGTCAAACATCTGTTTGATGTGGCCGTCGTGCTGCTGGTTTCGCCGTTTGCGCTGGTAATAGCTTCGCCCATTATGCTAGCCGTCAAGCTAGATTCGCCAGGGCCGATTTTTTACAAGCAGATGCGCGTCGGCCGTTGGGGCAAGCCGTTTTACTGCTACAAGTTCCGCTCCATGTATATAGACGCCGACGCCCGCAAAAAAGAGCTGATGTCAAACAACGAGGCGGATGAAATTGTGTTCAAAATGCGCAAAGATCCGCGCATCACGCGGGTGGGCCGCATTATTCGCAAGCTGAGTATTGATGAGCTGCCCCAGTTGATCAATGTCTTGAAGGGTGAAATGAGCCTGGTTGGACCACGACCGGCCGTACCCGAAGAGGTGGCCTACTACCAGTTTGACTATCTCCAGCGCCTGGATGCGGTTCCGGGCATTACGGGCTTACAGCAAGTCTCCGGGCGGAGCGATCTGGAGTTTAAGCGCTGGATCGAACTCGACTTACAGTACATCCAGGAGCAGAGTCTGTGGAAAGACCTGGAGATCCTTTTGAAGACGATACCCGCTGTCATTACGGGCAAGGGAGCTTACTAGCAATCTCATGCGCAAATTAATCGTCATTTCAGGTATCCCCATTGACGATCTGAATGTGGAAGAAACGTTGGATCGTCTGGAAGAATTTGTGGAAATCGGCCGGGCTACGGGCAAAAATCACCAGATTGCCACGGTGAATGCTGACTTTATTGTTAAGGCTATGTCTGATCCTGAACTGCGCTTTTTGCTGCAGGAATCGGACCTGTTGATGCCCGATGGCATGCCGCTGGTGTGGGGATCGCGCCTGCTGGGGCTGCCCATGGAAGAGCGGGTGGCTGGTTCTGACATTGTGCCCATGCTGGCCGAACGGGCAGCCCAAAAAGGGTACTCGCTGTATTTGCTGGGGGCTGCGCCGGGCATTGCCCAGCAAGCGGCCGACATTTTGCAGGAGAGGTTCCCCACTCTCAAAATTGTCGGTGTGAATTCGCCGCCCTACAGCTCTGTGTTGGAAATGAATGCGCAGGTGGTGCAAGACATTCGGCAAGCCAAGCCTGATATTTTGCTGGTGGCCTTTGGCAATCCCAAGCAGGAAAAGTGGATTGGCATGTACCGCCACCAGGTGAACGTGCCGGTGATGATTGGTGTGGGTGCCACGCTGGACTTTATTGCCGGCTACATATCACGAGCACCGGAGTGGATGCAAAAAAACGGTCTGGAATGGCTGTTCCGGCTGGCACAGGAGCCACGCCGGTTGTGGCGTCGGTATGTTTTGGACTTGTTTAGCTTTGGTTATTTCTTTGTCCGGCAGTGGTGGGTAATGCGCAGTGGTAATCAGCCTGAGATGATTTTGCCAAAGTCTAGTTTTATGGTTGTGGACAAGGAAACGGCCGTCATCGACCTCCAGGGGCAAATTACCATTCAAAACCACGAAGATTTTTACCGCACCGGCCAGGAAGCGCTGGCGGATGTGTCATCAATTATCATCAACATGGAAAATGTGACCTTTTTGGACAGTACGGCCGTTGGCTCCCTGGTCGCACTGACCAAAGATGCCCGCAGCAAACAGGGCGAGGTACTGCTGGCCCACGCGCCGGAAAACATCAAACGAACCCTGGAGGTGCTCAAGCTGGCTTCATTTTTTGTGCTGGTTCCCTCGGTTGAGGCGGCTTTTGCCACCCTGCGCGAGGAACGGGGAACGGCCGTGGAACCGACACCACTCAGCGAGACGACAAGCCCAACCACAGAGGAAAGCCCCACGCAGTGGACAATCGTCAAAGTGGCGCGGCGGCTGGATGCCAATACGGCCAATTCCTTGATTGAGCAGTGTGAAGCCCACTTATGGCGCACACCTTTCCTCATCCTGGACTTTACCGCCACGGTGTTTCTGGCCAGCGCAGGGTTGGCGGCGTTGGTAAAAATCCAGCGGCTGGCCGAAGAGCAAAACGGCAAGGTACGCCTGGCTAACTGCTCTGAGGACGTCAACCGGGTCATCCAGATTGTCCGGTTTGACAAAGTTCTGGCACTGTATAAAGATGTTGCCTCGGCCATGGGGCAGCTTGAATCTGCGTAAACAAACGAAATGAAGAATGACTACTGCTTTTCTTCAGAGGCGGCCGGTACGAAAAAGAGGAAACAACAGCTGTGCACATCTTACTTTTAGCCACAGGCGAATCCAATAAATTGCAGCCCGTGACAAACATGGTGCCGACCCCTTTGCTGCCGGTGGCCAATCGACCGCTACTGCTTTACCCGCTGGAACTGCTGGCCCGGCAAAACCAGAAACACATTCTCGTTGCCTTGTACAACGAGGCTGGCCACATTGAGTCTTACCTGGGCAAGGGCGAGCGTTGGGGCGTAAAGCTAGATTATTTGCTGCAGCGAAAGCCGTTGGGCAACGGCGGCGCGGTACGGCAGGCGGCTTCGGTCGTGGGGAACGATTTGCTGCTGGTGGTGCCGGGCGACACGGTGATTGACTTTGACATCGAGAAGCTTGTGGCTTTCCATCAGGAGCATGGGGCCTGCCTGACGGTACTCGTCAGCCCGGAAGGCGGGGATAACAGCCGCATGGTGCTGGTAGACCCGACAGGGCGCATCTATCCAGAGGGAACGGCGCCTGAAAACGGCCGTTGCCTCTATGACACCGGCCTATATTTGCTCAGTCCTGAGATTATTCCGCTCATTCCAGCCGGCAAGCAGGTAGATATTTTCAGCCAGCTCATTCCCCAACTGCTGGAAAAAGGGGTCATCGTCTGTGCCTGCGAGACCCAGGCGTATTGGAACCCACTCGCCTCGTTCACTGCTTACCAGGATTTTCAGAAATCGCTGCTGCAAAACGGAACCAGCCCTGACGGGGCCACCCAAACCATGCCCGAAAAGCAGCCCATTTTGCAATCAACCTGGCCGCACAGCCGCAGAGTTGCCGAGGGCATCTGGATTGGCCGCAACACGGTGATTCACCCCAACGTCCGCCTTCAGCCGCCGGTGGTGGTGGGGGATAACTGTTACATTGGCGCCGGTGTGCAGTTGGGGCCAACGGCCGTTATCGGCAACAACGTCATCATCGACGAAGAAGCGACGATTTTGAATACGGCCGTCTTCAACGGCACCTACGTGGGTCAGCTGGTCAATCTAGAAAACCGGTTGGTCAATAAAGGCCAGGTGGTTGACATTGCCACCGGCGAAGCGGTGCAAGTTACCGACCAGTTTTTGGTAGGCCGTGCCTTCCAAACCGTTTCCGACACGGGGCTGTTTCAGATGTTGGAAAAAGGTGCGGCAATTACCTTGCTGCTGGGTCTGAGCTGGTTTATGGCGCTCATTGGCTTGCTGACTTTGCTCATTCAGCGTAAAGTTTTAACCACAACCACCTACTACCATTCGGATATACAATCTTCCTGGCGCAACAGCAGCTTTACACCCAAGCCACTTTATCTGTGGGAATTTGCGACCAGGAACAGCAAGGGAGAGTTGACCGGATACGGCCGTTGGCTAACCCGATGGAATTTTCACCGGCTGCCCCAACTTTGGAACGTCATCAGAGGGGAGCTGGCACTGGTCGGCGTGAAACCTTTGACCGAAGAAGAAACACGGCACATCCAGGAAGAATGGCAGCAAAAGCGATTTGAACGAAAAGCTGGTTTTACCGGTTTATGGTTTGTGCAGCCACAAGAAGCAGGGGGCATCGAAAGCATCCTGGTAGCAGACACCTACTACACTGCCACCCACACCTGGCGCGGCGACCTCAAAATACTTAAACAAACCATACCAGCCTGGTGGCGCAATAGAGTACAGGACTACAGTCCCCTCACACTACAACTGCCTGGGACACTTAACTAAGGACAAGAAGTATGCAAATCACAGAAAGACAAATAAACGATATTCAAATTTTGGAGTTAGCCGGTCGGTTCGACACCACAACCGCTAATTCTGTTTTGCGGCACATTGATTCAGCAACGGCCAAACCACCGGCCAAAGTTGTGGTTAATCTGGAAAAAGTGAGCTTCGTTGATTCGACCGGCCTTTCGACACTGGTTCAGGGCACCAAGCAGTCTAGAATGCAGGATGGCGATCTGTATATTTGTGGCTTACAGCAGCCTGTGCGCATTATCTTTGAGCTGACCCGCCTGGACAAATTCTTCGAAATTTTCTCGGCAGAAGAAGATGCCATCGCAGCCTTTTCCCTGTAGCCCGGCGTGCACTTGTGTTAGAGATAATTCTTGTAAATCGGCAGCCGGTTTTTAATAAGTTGGCCGAAGCATGGCTGGATGCCGGGGCTACCTTTTTTGCTGTGGTCAACGGCGGGCAGGTCCTGGCCAGCTGGCCGGACTATCTTAAGAATGATACGGCCGATCTCACGGTCCCGATTGTCGTCAACGGAGTCGCCCTGGGCGAGCTGCAAGTGGGCGGCCTTCATTCCGAAGAAGCCCGGCAGATGCTGTACATTGAAGGGCAGGTCATTGAAGCCATTGTGCAGCAAGAGCAGGAGCTGAACAGCGTTGCGGCCGTTTTGGTCGATACGCAGGACCAGTTTTGGGCGCTCTACCAGCTGACCCAAACCACCCGCAGTTACCTGGACATGGAGGAAATGCTGGAGGCGCTGCTGGCCAAATCGGCCGATTTGATGAGCACGGAAAGCACCTTCATCTGGCTGGAGCTGAACAATGGCCAGCTGCTCTTTTACCAACACCCTGCAGTCCTGCTGGGCAAGGCCGACGTTACGGATTTCCTCATAAAATTGGTCCGCTCACGAGCCGGTTTTTTGTGTCTGCGTGAGGTAGAAAATCATCCTGGCATAGAGAATATTTTGATGGTGCCGGTGGATGTACGTTTTGCCAAAACGGCCGTTATCGGCATGGTTAACAAAGTAGAGGGGGCCTTCACCACGCCAGACATCAAACTGGCGCGCATTATTGCTGAATATGCGGGCGCCCAGGTAGAAAACGTCATCTCCTACCAGGACAGCCTGGACAAAGCCCGGCTGGGGCAGCAGATGGAACTCGCCGAGCGGGTGCAGTCACAGCTCTTTTCGCAAGAAAAGCCCCAGGTACCGGGCCTGGATTTCTGGGCTGCATCTAAGGCCGCATCGCACGTTGGGGGGGATTTTTACGACTACTACCTGCATCCCAACGGCTGCCTGACGTTTGTCGTGGGGGATGTCTCGGGCAAGGGCATCGCATCCGCGTTATTGATGGCCATGACCCTTAGCGTAACCCGCATCCGGATGCAGCGGACCCCGGCTTTAAGCCCGAGGCAAATTATTGAACAGGTCAACAGCGAACTTTACAAAGATTTTTCCCGGGTGAACATGTTTGCCACCGTGTTTGTGGGGCAGTTTGATCCGGCAAACGGCCGTCTCGTCTACGCCAATGCTGGCCATTCCCCCGTCATTTTTTGCCCGGCTGAGTACAAACCCATGTTCATCGAGGCAGATAGTGAACCGATGGGGATTCTGCCTAAAACCACGGCCACCGAGCGCACCATCTTTTTGAAATCGGGTGACATCTTAATTGTGGGCAGCGACGGGCTTTATGAAGTGCACAATAAGGACGAGGTAATGTTTGGCCTGGATCGGTTAGCAACGGCCGTAGCGTCCCTACGCACAGAAACGGCCCACATGCTAAGCAACAAGGTCCTGGAGCTGATTCATGATTTTAACGCTGGCCAATACCAGGAAGATGATCGGACGATCCTGGTACTTAAACCAACTGGATAATTTAGGCAAAATTAACCGTTGTAAAATTTTGCTCTTGTTTTTTCCAGGTGACCGGATATAAAGAAATGTCAGGCTGGAGAAGCAACAAGTTGACAGGTTGCTATCCAGGCCTGACCTTAACCACTAACAATAACGCTGAACAAAACTCCAGTCCCCACAAGTTTATGTATTGGCGACCATGACAAGGGTACGCTTGCGGGTCAGCACCTATGGCTGGAGCATCTGAGGGAGCACAAAGCGTATGGCCAGAGATCAATATGAACCATCAACTGTGTCTGATGTGCTGCGGATAGAGATGCCTGCGGCACATGCGTATCTGCCTATGATTGGTTCTTCTATTTCTTGCCTCTTTAACAACACGCCATCACCGGCAAGCGCAAATGGTCTGGCATACAATATTGAGTTGGCGGTTCATGAAGTGTGTGCCAACATCATTGATCACGCCTATAACGGGCGGCCAGGTCGTATCAAAATTGTGTTTACCATGGTAAGCAATCCCCAGCAGTTGGTTGTCGAGCTGTTCGACAACGGCCGTTCCTTCGAATATGCATCAATCTCCATGCCCAGTCCAGACGAACCCCAGGTCCGCGGTTATGGGTTGTTCCTGATTCAGGCGTTGATGGACGAAGTGGAGTATTGCCCCAAAGCCGATGGCAACACCTGGCGTCTGGTCAAAAACCTGGCGTAACGGTCAGGTCGCTCTTCCCCCCAAATTCCCGCATTTCTTACAAGCACAAGCCAGCAGCAGCTGATCGTCTTCTTAAACAGGATTGTAAGCTTACCTTTTTAATCTTTACTTTGGATGCGGGACTACCTTCTTCTCTCGGAGAAAAGTTTTCCAAGTGCCAAAACAAAATTGGTATACGTTTTTATTTTGTCCCGTAAACAGACTAGTTTGAAGTTGTCATCACCACTTCATCATCACAGAGGAACATATCCTAATGGCAACTATACTCATCGTTGATGACATGCCCATGATTCATCGCTTACTTTGCATCATGCTTTCTCGAAACAACCATAAAGTAATTACCGCGCTCAACGGACAGGAAGCATTGGCGAAGCTTAAGGAAGCGCCGATCGATCTGATGATCACCGACATTAATATGCCCGTGATGGATGGCCTGACCTTAATGGAGATTATCAACTCTGACGATCGGTACAAAAAACTGCCCATCATTGTCATGACGGCCAGCATTACCGATCATCTGAAGCTGCTGTCGAATGGTCTGCGCAAGCATCCTATTTTGACCCAGCCCATCACCACCCGTGAACTGAATGATGCCGTGACGCACTGTTTACAGGTGCCCGCTTTCGCCGATTAGCTGTTTCCTTAAACAGAAAGTATTGTCTAAAACCGGGCTGGGTTTTCCGTTGGCCGCGACCAAACAGAGAAAACCCAGCCTCTTTTTTTGCCCAACGGCCGTTCCATCCCTCCCATTTTTCATCAATGCGGCCAGCAACTTCACAATACCAACCATGTCTATTCTTAGAATCATCTCCTCGGTTCCCCTTGAGCTTCATCCTGGTGATCCTACGTTGCTAGGCTGGCTAACCGTTGCGTTTTATCTGGGCGCAGCGGCTGGCTGCCTGGCAACGGCTCTTTTTGCCCGACGCATTTTCAAAGATGGCCAGGCGCGGGTCCATCAACTTATCTGGCTGGGGCTGGCCGCTTTTTTGGTTTTTCTGGGGATTAACAAACAGCTGGATTTGCAGTCCTGGTTTACGGCCGTTGTCAAAGCCATCGCCTGGGAGCAAGGCTGGTATGAGGCTGGTCAGCGGGCGCAGGTGCTCTTTTTAGCTGGGTTTGGCCTGGTGGGGGTAACGGCCGTTGCCATTCTGGGCTGGTTGGTCAGGCGCAGCTGGCGACATTACGCCTTTGTCTTTTTGGGCCTCCTCGTCATTCTGCGCTTTATCGCCGTCCGCATGGCTACCTTCTACGCCATTCCCCTGCCGGAGCTGTCTCAATTCACGGGCGGCTTCCGCATCAACGGGGCGCTGGAACTCATTGGAACGGCCGTCATCACACTAACCGCGCTCAACAACCTGCGCCACATCTCCGCCGCATCTCCTGTGCCGGATACACCCACCCTGGATTATTGATCGTTTATGCAAACCGACAATCGCCTCGTCTGGGTATTGGCCTTTTTGCTGCTGGCCCTGCTGCTTTCGGCTTTGGCCAACCTCTATTTCATCAGACTCGGCCGCCACTTTTTCCGGGAATTCAGCCTGACCCGGCTGGACCCCCTTGGCATCGCCCAAATTGATACGGCCGAGGATGCCCATCTGGCCGCCGCGCCGGAAAAGCGGGTGGTGTTTGTAGGCGACTCACGCGCCGCAGCCTGGCCTGCGCCGGGCGCGCTGCCCGGTTTTGTGTTTATCAACCGGGGCGTTAATGGGCATACGGCCGTACAAACCCAGCAGCGATTTGACCAACACGTCACGCCGCTCCAGCCCCACATCGTGGTGATCCAGGTGGGCATCAACGATTTGCACTCAATTGCTGTGCTGGCTGACGAAAAAGCGGCGATCATCCGTACCTGTCAGGAAAGCATTCAGGCGCTGATAGCGCAAAGCCGGGTCGCCGGAGCCACCGTCATCCTGACGACCATCGTCCCGGCTGAAGCACCTACCCTGGCCGACCGGCTGGTGTGGTCCGATGAGGTAGAAACGGCCGTCGCCGCCATCAACACCTTCATCCGCGCCCAGCAAGCCGACGGTGTGGTTATTTTAGATGCTCACAAGCTGCTGGCCGATGAAAACGGCCGTCTGGCCCAACCATACGCCGCAGACTTCCTTCATGTGAACGAGCACGGGTATGCCATCCTGAATGAAGCACTTGTCCAGCTGCTGCAGCAAATGCAATAGCTGGACAAGTTATCAACCACTTCTCAGATGTTGCCGCCAGGGCAGGTGGATGTTACGGCCGTGCCCAGACGGTCATGTCGCGGGCCTGCCACGCTTCACCACTCCCCCAACTGCTGCCACGGAACATCACCGTCGTGGTGCCCACCGGGATGGGCGTCCAGTAGCTGGCAAAATGGTACTCATCATTTCCCTGCAAATTCTTTTGCGCCATCTGCCAGGTAGCCCCGCCGTCGAACGACACTTCCAGGTTCCGCCCAATCCCGGCAAAACGTAGATGGGCATTCGCTGGGGCGGGCTGGCCCAACTGAATGACGCTGGTCTGGCTGTCTACATACCGCCGGTCGCTCTTGATGATCGTAAAGGGAATCCCATTTTCAATCTCAAAATTATCCCAATGCCAGGTGTCGGGCGTGCCCGAGTTATCTTTGGTTGGGTTGTAGCTGTGGTGGGCAAACTGGATAATGCCCTGATTCCAGGTGAGCGGTGCCTGAATCGGCATATCGATCCAGCAGAAGTTATAGGCGGGCATACAGAACTTCAGGTGCGTCTGGCTCAGGCGCAGCTCAAAGGTCTGGCGCTGCATGGCGCTTGGCACGAAGAAATCATCGTAACCAACCCACCAGTTAACCCCGGGGGCGTTAAACTGATATTTAACGGTGGTGCCATTGCGCGTGATCGAAGGCACAAAGGCCAATTCCGGCGTTAGATCAATCAGAATGCCGTTGTGGGGAACACCCTGCAAATCCACGTTGATATCCAGCGGCAGCTGCAAATGCTCCGCATACGGTGAAATCCAGAGGCTGACCCAATCCCGGGATGACGTTTTGAGCGTGCTCATATCAAACCGCACGACCGCTTCTTTGCCATTGGCAAAATCCAGAATCTGGTTCGGCGTCAGGTAGATCACGCCATAACCGTCATCGTTAACGGCCGTCATGATGTGGTTGTTGCATTGGAAGACAGCGCCTTCATAGCTGTCGTTGGCGTGGGTGTTTTCCGGCGGATGCTCACAGCCAGGGCCGTGATGGGCGTTGATGCCCTGCATGGTCAGGCCAGTGCTGCGCCGGTGCACGGTGACGTCCCAGTTGGCCAAGCCGCTCACCTGGGTCCAGGCCAGCGGCGCAGCGGGTGCCCCATCAAAGGTGGCCAGGAAAGCGCTGCCCCCGGTTGGCGGCGTGGTGGGTTCTGGCTGCGGCGTGGGGCTGGGCACCGTGGTGGCTGGTGGGGTTGCGGTGGGGGGAACGGCCGTTGGCGGTGGCGCTGTCGGCGGTGGGTTCGTGGGCTGCGGCGGCACCGTGGTCGCCGTGGCTGTGGGCTGCGGGCTGCCCGCGTTAGCCAGACATTCCAGGCTGAGCCGGGTGCGCGAGAGACGTACGACGGTAAACCCACGGCCGTCACAATTGGCGACCAGGACGTCACCACCGGCCAGCGACATTTCGCTGGATTGGGCCAGCAAATTGCCCGCATAAGCCGACAACCCCGCGATACACGCGCATATCACAACAACAATAGACAAAGACCGATACCGGGAAAACAGGTTTGCCAGCCGGTAGGCAGGCGGCGCGGGCAGCTCTATGCGCCCGGCATACTTATTCTGCTTCTTCATTTTTCTGCTCCTATTTTGTGACGCTAACTCAGAAAAATACACTTCTTCACGATGTATCTCACAAGCTACGTTTTACTTCTTCTCTGCAACTTATTACGGGGAGACCATTACAAAATCAGTTACTTAACCCATCTACTTTTCCTTGCACCGGGTACCCACCTGACATATCAGTGCCAGCATAGGCTTATTTGATTCCGTTTTGGGGTTGGGAGATTGAGCGGCAAAACCGGTTTCGCCTGGCACTATACTCAGGGGGTGACATCCCTTGAATAGGAAATGGGTTATAGGCCGTTTTGCCTATTGCTGGGAAACGGCCGTTGCCCAGGTCAACAAATTTATAGCTAATTTATGAAAGATGTAAGGAAAAAGGGTTAAAAACGAGGAGATGCAAGAGAAAAGCATTCTTTTCAATATGGGCTCACATTAATTAGCGACTGAAGCCAGAAAATTTATTTCACGCCCCCTTCACCGCAAAGGTGCCAAATTTAAGTTTTCTTTCATATTTTCCAGGGCTTAAAAATGATTTTATCCCTTGCGATTCCTTTTGGCTTAAGGCAAAGAGTAAGTATCAATTAATACTCTTATTCGGATGTAAAAGCTTATCAGCACAAATGCCGGTTGTTATATCGTCACCTTAATTTCAATGGCTAAATAAGTTTTGGCACGGAAACAGATTCATCGCAGTACACGGATGCCCTAACATCATAACAAACATCATAACCTACAGGTATCTATCATTATGAAACAACCAATGCCGTCTCGTCTCCGCCTCTTTTTTTACGCTGCTTTTCTGGCTGGACTTGTCCTTTTCACTGCACTCCTTAGCCCCACGGTTTCCGCACAAACCACAGAATCCTCCCAGTTGGTCACCTGGACCTGCACCAGCTCCCCGTGTGACTGGGGCAGTTCTTTAAATGCTCATGCTCTTGTATGGCCAGAATCGATGGGGGCATTAACCAGTCGTCTGGGATACACAGTATCAAAAGGCATTTATTTGCCAGCCGAAACGGCCGTAGGCCTGTCGTTTTCCGTTGTTTCAGGCTCTGTGGGCGTCTATGCCGGTTTGCCCAATGCTTCTTCCCATCGCGTGCTAACCACGCTGTCGGCGGGCCAATCGTACACAATCACGAGTATGACAGCGGGTGAAGTTGTGAGTGTGCAAAGCGAG
>CAUJGI010000432.1 GCA_963169155.1 Chloroflexota bacterium | reverse complement strand
CATGCCCGGCTGCCTCATGGCCATGGGGCGGCTGAATCGACCGGCCATCATGGTGTACGGCGGCACGATCCAGGCGGGCTGCACCGCCAAACACGCCAAGCTGGACATCGTCTCGGCTTTCCAGAGCTACGGCGAATACCTAGCGGGCAGCATCACCGACGAAGAGCGCGAGGATATTGTGCGCCACGCCTGCCCTGGCGCGGGTGCCTGCGGCGGCATGTACACGGCCAACACCATGGCCTCGGCCATCGAAGCGCTGGGCATGAGCCTGCCCTACTCCGCCTCCTACCCCGCCGTCTCGGCAGAAAAAGCAAATGAATGCGTTGAAGCCGGTCGCGCCATCCGCACCTTGCTGGAAAAGGACATCAAGCCACGCGACATCATGACGCGGGAAGCGTTTGAAAATGCGATGGTGGTGACGATGGCCCTGGGCGGCTCGACCAACGCCGTGCTGCACCTCATCGCCATGGCCCGCGCCGTGGATGTGGCGCTGACGATTGATGATTTCCAGGTGGTGAGCGACCGGGTACCGTTTTTGGCCGATTTGAAGCCAAGCGGCCGTTTTGTGATGGAAGATTTGCATGCAGTGGGCGGCACACCCGCCGTGATGAAGTATCTACACGAAAACGGCTTCATCAACGGTGACTGCCTGACGGTGACGGGAAAAACCGTCGCCGAAAACTTGGCCGAACTGCCGGGACTGGCTGAGGGGCAGGAAGTGCTGCGTCCGCTGGACAATCCCATCAAAGAAACCGGCCACATCCAAATTTTGCGCGGCAACCTGGCCCCCGACGGGGCCGTGGCCAAAATCACCGGCAAGGAAGGTCTGGTCTTCAGCGGCACCGCCCGCGTTTACGACTCAGAAGAGGATATGCTGGCGGGTCTGGAAGCAGGCGAAATTCAGAAGGGTGACGTGATTGTCATTCGTTTTGAAGGCCCCAAGGGTGGCCCCGGCATGCCAGAGATGCTGACGCCCACGAGCGCCATCATGGGCGCGGGGTTGGGCAAGGATGTGGCATTGATGACCGACGGCCGTTTCTCCGGCGGCAGTCATGGCTTCATCGTCGGGCACATCACCCCGGAAGCGCAGGATGGTGGCCCCATTGCTCTGGTGCAAACGGGGGACAAGGTGACAATTGATGCGGTCAACCGGGTGATCAACATGGAAGTGAGCGAAGAGGAAATCGGCCGTCGCCGCGCCGCCTGGACCGCGCCAGCGTACAAGGCGACGCGGGGCACGCTGTACAAGTACATCAAAAATGTGAAGTCGGCGTCTGAGGGATGCGTCACGGACGAGTAATGCAGAAGCCATGTGCCCCGGCCAACGAGTTGGTCGGGGCACAGTGTTGTTTGTTGTGGGTTAAATAGACAACTTCAACGCAAGCTATGAGCCAGCCCGCATGTAATCTGGCACAGGCTTGGGCAAAATCAGCATTTGGCCTTCATAAAGCTCCATGAGGTAGTCAACGCGCTGATAGTAACCGAAACTGGGATAATAACTGTAACCCGTGCAGGGGTAGTAAACAAAATTGTAATAGTCCCAGACATAGTAGTAGTAATATCGGTACAAACCGTTAATCCGCGCCAGTTCCGATTCGGTGATGTTGTACCTGGTCGCCACGCTTTCCAGCGTCTCCCCCGCTGCCACCATATGATACTCCACACAAGCCGGACCATAATAATCTCCAACGCTGCCGATATTGGGAATAAAAAGCACCTGGCCCGGATAAATGTAGTCTGGATGATAAATATAGTTGTAGGCACGAATGGCCCGGACTGTGGTGCCATAACAACGGGCAATTTGCAACAGCCATTCACCGTGAGCAACGGTGTGGTAAGCCGTTGATGGCACCGCCTGAACCAAAACAGTCACAACTGCCTGGGCACACAAACCGTCGCTGTCGCACGTTTCATAGGTGAAGGTGTCACTTCCGACAACATCGGCGTTGGGGGTGTAGGTGAAACGGCCGTCGCCCAACAACACCAGCCCACCGTTAGCGGGGGCATTTGCAGGCGTCTGGTTAACCTGTAAGTTATCGCCCAGATCATTCTGCAACACGTTGTCACTGACCGGCTTATTTTTTGTCGTTTGCACGTTGTCCGCCGCCGGAACCGGGCCACCTACCTTGATAGTCACCGCAGCCGTGGCGCACATGCCAGAAGCATTGCAGGCTTCGTAGCTGAAACTGTCTTCACCGACAAATTCAGCAGCCGGAGTGTAGGTGAATTCGCCTGAATCCTGGAGTGCGAGTGTGCCGTTGGTCGGGGCGGTTGTTGGCTGGGTCGTAACAGTGGACTCGCCGCTGTCGTTGTTCTTTACGTTGTTGGCCAATACAACATTTCTGGGCGTGTTAAACTGGTCATCAGTCAGCTGAAAATCGCGAATGGAAACCACCACCTGTGCTGAATCACACACATTGGCCGCATTGCAAATTGTGTAGGTGAAATCGTCGGAACCCACATGCCCCTGATTGGGTGTGTATACAATGAGGTTGGTTGTCACAACGGCCGTTCCGCTGTCTGGCCCGGTATTCACCGTTGGTGCGGCCAGATTTTCACCCTGGTCATTGGCCACCACGCTAATAGAAACGGCCGTATTCAGCATCGTCTCGGCGGCATCATCATTGGCCACAACGGTCGGCACAGCCACGGTGATGGTGACCTTGGCCGTGGCGCACGCACCATCGGGGTCACACACATTATAGACAAACTGGTCTTGACCCGTAAAACCGGCATTGGGTGTGTAGGCAAAGTTTCCCTCGGCATCCAGCGTTGCCGTACCACTTTGCGGCAGCTGCGGCAGCGTCGTCTGGAACGTTAGCGGATCGCCATCGGGATCGCTGTCGTTGGCGCCAACCGAACCAGAAACGGCCGTTTCATAGGCGGTGGTGTCACTGTCATCTACAGCAACGGGTGTCCCGTTTTGCGTTAAATAGCGCCAACCTAAAAAGATGAGCAAGGCAACCAGCAGTAAACCAACCACAGCCAAAAGAATGTTTCGCATGACAATACCCTCCTTATCGAGCGAAAAAATATGAGATTGAAGAACGACTAATAGAATTTAGGAACGGAACACAACAGATGGCAATGAAAAACGGCGATGGAATGATTGACTACGACAATACAACCACAGCATACCATGAAATCAGACAAAATTCTTATAAAAAGGAGGCAGTTTCCTCACAAGAAAACACGGCCGTTCCCCACTGGCCTGGGAACGGCCGTTTATCCTCGCAAACTATCCGTTACACGCCTGTGATTACCGGCGGCTAACCCGGCCCCGGTTGCCTGGCTCTAGAAACTCATTTCCAGGATCTTCAACCAGCCTATTCGGGAACCGGAAAGATTTTGATTGAAAGTGAAGCTGTCATGGATGGAAGTAGTTCGCTGTGAGCTACCGTTGGTATCACCTCCCTCCACCTACCAAACAACCGATATAAAACCGATATAAAACAGCTCCAGGTCTTGAATTGTGCGCCGCGCCGCCCTAAGATGAGGCTAACTCGCGTTCCCGTACAGCCTGGGTCTCAATCAAACCATCCATCTCCACATCGCCCTGACGAGTCCCAGGAAAGTGCTGCCAGACAGTCACAAAGGAGGCCTTTCCAAATAAGCGTATTTGTAGCCAGTTTTAATAACCCTAATCAGAAAACAAGGAGAAGCAACTGATGAATTCCCCCAATATTGTTGGAAAATCTGGCCGTTCCCGTAAGGGCAAGGTCCTGGTGCTGGCTCTCCTGAGCCTGTTTGCGTTTTTTGCTCTGGCCAGTTCAGTGAGTGCCGAAGGTGTGTCCCGGCGGATTACGGCCGTAAACTATTTAGACCCTGGTGATCAGTGCGGCGAAGAGATTTATAACGCTGCTGGCGAAGAACCAGCCCTTCGGACGCTTATGAAAGGGGATTTACAGGGCTGCCTGTATGTCTTCCCCCAAGCGTCATCCTGCTCAGCCAACGGCGTTTATGTTGAAGACGGGATGGAAATCTATGTAGGCAGCGGTGCCCCAGGAGATGACGGAACGTTTGAAACAACCTACCGCTTTGTAGCCAACTTTGCTAATGAGGATGATTGCAATGCCTTTAACAACCAAATTCGCGGACGCTGCCAACATCCCATTGTGGCGGGCAGCGGCACGGGTGACTACAAGGGCGTCACTGGTAAATTCCAGTTGACCGATAATGTGGAAGAAGGTACCGCAGACCTGGTTGGGCTGCTTCATTTCTTTGACAACACCCGGTAATTTTTTCAATTTCTCTGAACAGCCTTTTCCTTCACACAAGCAGAGGAGAAGGCTGTTCACAACCTTCAACTTTACTCCTCTTCCGCTAGCTTGACCGCCTCGTACCACTGCCCGCCGATAGGATGCACCAGCGAAACCCATACTCGATAGCCGTCTACAATGCCGTTTTCGTCCTGGGTGAAAAGGACGCGTGTACCATCCGCCATCAGGAATTCTTGATCGCTGAGGGGAACCAACGCGATAGTTTCGGCAGATTGCACCGTATACATGAGCAGGCGACCGCCTTCCACACTAAAAATTGCATCATACTTCCAGGGACCTTCCAGGAAATGCCCCTGGTACGTCTCTAGCACGGCCGTATCTACCGTGTACGCGCGCGAGGTGATGCGCAGCGTGTAGCCGCCAGCACCATCGTCCAGGTAGCTGCGAGCTTCAATGCGGTATATACCGTCTTCGGGCAGAACCACTGCTTCAATATTGGCGTCAGACTGCATTGTGCCATCTTCCGCCGGGTCGTCGCTGGCCTTGGCCAGCAGCCTGCCATCCGGGGCGATGAGGAAGAGCAGCGTGTCCAACATCCCGGCATCGTAACGCGCTGCCAAGGGGATCGTCACGTCGGTAAGCGGGTTGTCGGCAATCATCTGAAATTGGAGCACCTCACCCGCTTTACCTTCGTAGGTCCACACATCAAAATGGTTGCGGGTTAGCTCGCCGCGGTTTTCGCCCAGCACGGCCGTTTTGCCAAAGGTCGCCGCCGCCGGGCGCGTGGGCATCGGTTCTGCCTGGTCAATTTCAACTGAAACGGAAGCCGTAGGCAAAGATTGCCTGGCCGTTTGAACAGCAGCTAACAGATCGGCCGTTGTTCCTGCCGTCATACCATCAAGGCAAAGTGGTTCAATGCCGTAGGTTTCCCGTTCAGCACAGGTTAGCTCACGAATCACCCGGTTTGCGGCCAGCCAGGTGACCAACTCCTCTGGTGATGGCTCAACCAATTGCCACTTGACGATCGTCCCATCGGCTTCAGTGGACAAAGCAGTACGGCCGTCCGGTGACAGCGCCAGGGTCGGCCGAAATGAGCTGTTTAGCTGAGTGTTGATGGGCAAACGGCGGATGAGTGTCCCGGTAGGTACATCCCAGACAATGAGCGCGTCATTACGGGCCGTGGAAAGCGCCGTCTGGCCATCGGGCGCAAAGGCCACATCCACCACAAAGGCCGTGTGTCCGGTAAAACGACGCAGCGACGTACCACTGCTTACATTCCACAGCAATAAAGATTCGTCACGCCCGGCTGACAGCAGAGTTTGGCCGTCTGGGCTGAGGCTGATACCATGAATACCCCAATCCCCACCAGCTGAAAAATGATTGCCTGCACCACCTTCCAGCCCGGTAATACGCTGTAGTTGCTCACCGCGACCCAAATCCCAAACAATCATTGTTCCGTCCCAGGCGCTCGAAACAGCTTGCTGTTCACCTGGCAGAAAAGCCACATCGTACACGCCACGCCCCTCAAAATGGCCGATCATGCGCTGCAAAACAGCACCGGTGTGCAAATCCCAGTAAATCACCTCTCCAGCGGTTGCACCGGAAATGGCATTACGGCCGTCACTGCTAATCTCGACACTGTTGACACTACTCTGGTGTCCTACCAGCCGACGGATCTCGGTGCCCGTTGCCAGGTCCCACAAAATCAACGTGGCGTCCTGCATAGCCGAGAGTGCTTGTTCGCCATCGGGCGTGAAGGCAATGTCAAAAACACTCCCACTGTCGGCCGTCAAATAGTGCAGCGGCGCCCCTGTTTCATAATCCCACAAAATTAGCTGTTGGTCTGGGAGATTCCCGCCGGACAGGGCAAATCGCCCATCCGGACTGACAGCCAGTCCCATACCGCGGTTTTCTGTGCCTGAATCTGGCGGCAGGTGACCAGCGCCGTCTGCCCCCCAGCGGGCCAACTGCCAGGCGCTGGTTAAATCCCAAATTTGCAGCGAACCGGCGGTCGAGGCGGTTACCGCCTGCGACTCATTAAGAAAGTGCAGGCTGTGGATTTGGCCCTCACCGCCGCGCAAACGGAGAATGGCAGCACCTGCGGTTAGATCCCACCAAATTAAAGACTGATCAAGGCTGGCTGAAAGCGCCTGGGTGCCGTCCGGGCTAAATGCCACGGCTTCTACCGGCCCTTCATGCCCCTGCAGCCGCTGCACCAATGCGCCTGTGGCCAAATCCCACAAATAAAGCGAGTTGTCTGTCGAGGCGGCCAGGCCAAAACGGCCGTCTGGACTGATAGCCACTCCCTCAACTGCGCGGTTCAATCCTGGGAAAACGTGCATCGGTTGGCCACTACTCACGTCCCACAGGATCAACGGCCGTTCATTCGTATCGGCAAAGCTAAACTGCCCGACCAAGGCAATACGGCCGTCGCTGCTCAACGCCATGTCCAAAATGCCTTCCTGATTGCCTTCACCCTCACCACCAAAACGACGCACGATTTCACCGGTCGCCAGGTCCCACACAATCAGGTCACTCGGCGCAGCGGCCGTATCCTCGCTGGTCACGGCATACCGGCCATCCGGCGTAAAGGCTGCACCGCTC
Source organism: Chloroflexota bacterium (assembly GCA_963169155.1). Taxonomy (GTDB): domain Bacteria; phylum Chloroflexota; class Anaerolineae; order Promineifilales; family Promineifilaceae; genus Leptofilum. Next base: position 425 of record CAUJGI010000432.1, on the reverse strand, counting down.
ACATCACCCTTGTGGCCTACCAATCTTTGCGCAGCTTCGCCGCTGTTTAGATTCCAGAGAACGGCCGTGTTGTCAGCCGCGCCCGACAAGACCCACTGCCCATCTGGGCTAAAGGCAACCGCCTGTACCGCCGCCAGATGACCATCAAGTCGCTGCATTATCTCGCCGCTGGCACTATCCCACACCACCACCAAGCCATCGTCCGATCCGGTGAGCAGGCGGTTTCCGTCCGAGCTAACCGCCACGGCATTGATCGGACTGTCATGCGTAAATTGGCGACTCACGCCCGGCGCATAGGCAACATCTACCAGCGTATGCCAGGCAACCAGCGGCGGGCTGTCCACGCTGTTGGCCGCCAGGGCTAACAGCAGCGCCAACGGTTGATTATTGGCCGTCAATGCCTGCCGGGCATTGGCCGCCAGCGA
>CAUJGI010000431.1 GCA_963169155.1 Chloroflexota bacterium | reverse complement strand
GGCTGTTTAGCTCCGCTTCCGCCGCGGCCAGCTCAGCGCGCAGTTTGTCCAGCTCCTGGCGCAGGCGCTTCACTGTTTCGGTTGGGGATTCAGACGTAACAGGCATATTTCAAGTTTACAGCAAAACAGAATAGATAAAACACGAATGGCACGAATTGACGAATGAAACGAATGATCAATATTCGTGCGATTCGTCTATTCGTCTCATTCGTGTTCCCTGTTTCCTCAAAAACTGTTCATCTGCCCACCAAAAATCTCAAGTACAATGGGGCCATGTGGCGCAGACGGATGATTTGGCTGACGATTTTGGGCGTGCTGCTGGCAGGCGGCGTCGCCACTTACCTGCTTTATCCCCGCCTCATTCTGGCCGCCCACGAGCGTTATCCCGACGCCGTACCGGACCAACTGCTCTTCTTGGTGGCCACGCCGCTGCCCACGGCCCTGCCCGCCCCGGCCCTTGTGGCCGATGGTAATCAGTTGTCGGTAATCGGTAATCAGTTAGAGCAGCTGAGGCCAACGCAGACAGCAACATCCACCGCAACTTTACTCCCCACGTTCACTCCCCAATCGACAAGCCCTGCCCCGAGCGAACCCGAAGGGTCTAATCTCCAATCTCCAACGCCGGAACCGACCCTTACCAGCACACCCTTACCCCCTACCGCCACGCCGCTGCCAACGGCCGTTCGCCTGGAAAACATCTCGGTCATTCCCCAGAAATTTAACAACTGTGGCCCGGCCAACCTCACCATCACCCTGGGATATCATGGCGTGCTGGTTGACCAGCTGGATGTGGGCGCTGCCGTCAAGCCCAACTACGATGACCGCAACGTAAGTCCAGGGGAATTGGTCGATTATGTCAACACTGAAACGTCAATGCGCGCCCGCTATTTTGTCGGCGGTTCGATTGAACTGCTCAAGCAGCTTATTGCCGCGGGTTACCCCGTCATCGTCGAAAAAGGGCTGTACCCCAACGCCTGGGAAGGCTGGATGGGCCACTACCTAACCGTCATCGGCTACGACGACACCAGCCAGGAGTTCATCAGCCTGGACACGTTTTTGGGGCCGTGGGACAGCAGCGGGCGGCGCGACAGCTACGCAACGGTGGACGAATTCTGGCAGATGTTCAACCACACCTTCATCCTGGTTTATCCCCCGGCAGACGAAGCAGAGATTTTGGCGCTGCTGCCGCCCGAACTGAGTGATCCGGCGACGATGTGGCAGCAAACGGCCGTTACCAACCAGCAGTTCACCACCACCCAACCCGAAAACCCGTACATTTGGTTCAATTTAGGCAGCAGCCTCACCCATCTGGCGCAGCTAACCAACGATGAAACCTTATTTGCCAGCGCCGCCGCCGCCTTCGACCAGGCGCGCACCGTTGGCCTGCCCTGGCGCATGTTGTGGTACCAGTTTGAACCATATGAGGCGTATCTGGCCAACGGCCGTCTCGACGACGTCTTCACCCTCTCCGACGCCATCCTCTCCACCGAAGGCGGCTACCACGTAGAAGAAACCCACTACTACCGCAGCCTGGCCTACACCGCCCAGGGCAATGTAGCCGAAGCCGAAGCCGCCCTGGCCACGGCATTGGAACTCAACCCCAATTTACAATTGACAATTGGCAATTAATTTTCGTCGAAGAAGCGCCGCACGCGCTCCATAAACAAGGTGTCGGCATCGCCGCGAAAGGTGTGGGGCGTGGCGTAGTAGGTAAAACATTCCACCGGTTTGGCCAGCGCCTGCAGCCGGGCGCACAAATCGTGGCTCCAGGCAATCGGCACCGTCTCGTCCCCCTCGCTGTGGTGAATGCTGATGGCGGCGTTGATGCGGTCCAGGTAATTGATGGGCGAAATTTCGGCCAGCCGGGCATCATCGGCGTTTAGCTCAAACGGCCCGTTTTGCCCACCGGACCAGACCTGGATCTGCTCGAAGTTTTGCCGCTCGTCGGCACTCATCGAGCCGTAGAGAACGGCCGTCCGCAAATACGCCTCATTGTTCACCGTTAACACCCGCAGCGCCACGCCGCCACCCATGCTGTGCCCCCACAAATGAATGTTGTCTTCGTCGGCCCGGCGCAGGTAGCCAAACGGATCCTGGCTCTGCTCGCGAATGATGGCAATCAAGTTCAACACGTCAATGGCATAGCCAATCCGAAACGGATTTGGCCCTTCATCCGACGGCGGGTAGTTGCGGAAGTTGGGATGAATAACAAAGTAGCCCGCCTCGGCCAGGGCATCGGCGTAGCGGCGGGTGTAGGCGATGGTATCGTACTCGGATGGCGGAATGTAGCCATGCAGCACCAGCGCCACCGGGAAATTGCTGCCCTCATTAGGCACGTTCATAACGCCGTGCACCGTCAGCCCGTCGCTGGGATTGGTGATCAGGTAGCGGGTAAACGTCGCACCTTCTTCCTCTTCCAGCGTGTCGATGATGTCCAATTGGCCCCCACCGTAAGGGCGCGCCGTCAAAGCGTCAATCGTCAACTCTGCGTACAGGTCTGGCGTTGGGGTGGGCGTTGGTGGCAGAGTGGCTGTTGGTGGAACGGCCGTTGCTGTCGGTGTAGGTGATTGGGGAATGGAGATTGGAGATTGGGTCGCCGTCGAGGGCAGTTCTGCCGCTTGTTCACCGTCCACCGATAACGGTTCACCGCTTACCGTCTGCGTCGGCTGGGGCACAAAAGTCGGCGGCTGCAAATCTGCCGGGCTGATGGGCGGCGAAACACACGCCACCAACCAGCAACTAAACACCAAGAACAAAATCCTCATCTTCATGCCCCGAGTGTAGCAAAAAAAGGAACGGCTTTCATGGTTTTCTTAATCGGCTCTGTTACACTCGCTGGTATGCGTCTTTTAGTTGTGGAAGATGAGCCTACGATCGCCAACTTTGTCCGCCAGGGACTAACCGAAGCCGGGTATGCCGTAGATGTGGCTCGCGACGGCCAGGAAGGGCTGGATTATGCGCTGGCGGCCAGTTACGACGCGCTGATCTTGGACATCATGCTGCCCCGCCTGGATGGCATCCAGCTGCTGCGCCGCCTGCGAAGCCAGGGTCACAAAACGCCTGCCCTTATGCTTACCGCCCGCGATACGGTAGATAATCGGGTAGAAGGTCTAGACGCCGGAGCGGATGATTACCTGGTAAAACCATTTGCCTTCCCGGAGTTGATGGCGCGGGTGCGCGCTCTGCTGCGCCGCCCGCCGCTCCAACTCGGCACCGTTTTACAATTTGCCGATTTGCGAATGGACACGGCGCGGTACATTGTAGAACGAAACGGCCGTTTCCTCGAACTCAGCCCCCGCGAATATGCCGTCCTGGAATATTTGCTGCGCCATCCTAACCAGGTCCTCAGCCGCACCCAAATTGGCGAGCATGTGTGGAATTTTGACTTTTACAACGAGTCGAACGTGGTGGATGTGTACGTGGGCTATCTGCGCCGCAAAATTGACCAGCCAGGCGAGCCATCGCTCATCCACACCGTGCGCGGCGTGGGGTATTGCCTGCGAGATGAAGGATAGGTGACGTTGCAACGGCCGTTCCTCCTCACCATCCGTCTGCGCCTTACCCTGTGGTATCTGGCTGCCCTGGGCTTCATTTTGCTGCTGTTTGCTGGTTTTCTTTATTTTCAACTCCAGCGCAACTTATTCAACCAGATCGACACCGCGCTGGAGCTGGCCGCCACGCAGGCCCAGGTGATGGTTGTAACGCAAGACGGCCGTCTCGCCTTCCAGAACACTCCCAACAGCGAAACCCTCAGCCGCCGCCTTAACGACGATTTTGCAATCAGCCTGCTCAGCAAAAGTGGCGATCTGCGGGATCAACTCGCCAGCGAAGACCAGATTCCACTCGTGCCGCCAACACAGGCTGGTTCTTTTACCTTCACTGATGGGGCCGATTTGTGGCGAGGTTACAACCTGGCTGTCAGCCTGCCGGGCGGCACAGAAAGTGGCTGGCTGCAAGTGTCGCAGGAATTGGAGCCTGTTTTGGCTACGCTAGCAGCGTTTCGGTGGCAAATTTATTGGGGACTGCCGCTGGCGCTGCTGCTGGCTGGCATTGGCGGCTACTATTTAGCTGGGCGCGCGCTGCGTCCAATTGACCACATGACACAAACGGCCCAGGCTATCAGCGGGCAGGATTTGGGCAAACGGATTCACCACGTGGGGCCAGCGGATGAAATCGGCCGTTTGGCCCAAACGTTTGATGCCATGCTGGATCGATTAGAAGCTGCTTTCCGGCGCGAGCAGCGATTCACCGGCGATGCGGCTCATGAGCTGCGTACTCCACTGACGGCACTTAAGGGACAGTTAGAGGTTACACTGAGCCGCCCCCGTACGGCCGAATCATACCAAACCACTTTGCAAACCATGTCGCAACAGGTAGAGCGGCTCATTCACCTGAGCAGCAGCCTGCTTTACTTGAGTCGGCTAGAGCAAGATCAGCAGAAATTTACCCCAGAAGCCATCCTGGCCGATGACTTTTTTCATGCACTGCTAGACCAGATACGGCCGTTGGCCGCACAAAAATCCATCCAGATGGAAAGTCACATACCACCCAACTTGCCGCTGCAAGGTCAGCTCGACCTCCTCATCCGCCTCTTCCTCAACTTACTGGACAATGCCATCAAATATACCCCACCAGGGGGTCGTGTCAGGCTAAGGGCTCAGCAAGAAGCCAACAAGATTACTATCTCTTTGCACAATGACGGGCCGCCAATCGCTCAGGAACACCTCACCCACCTGTTCGATCGCTTCTACCGGGCCGAAGCCGACCGTTCACGCGCCGCAGGCAATGAGGTAAGCGGGGGTGGTCTGGGCCTGGCCATCGCGCAGGAAATTGCCAAAATTCACCAGGGCGAAATTACCGTTCAAAGCAGCCAGGCGGTTGGCACAACGTTTACCGTCACCCTGCCCGCCACCTCGCACCATTCTTAAACATTCTTCATCGTTCTCTTAATCTCCCCCTTTAGACTGCCAGAAAATTAGTTAACCCACACAAGGAGCTTATGATGAAACTGTTTAGCCAGATTGGCAAACGCACGATTTTTGTGTTGCTGGCCACAGGCATCCTGCTGGCAGGTGTGCTCATTGGCGTCTTCATGAACACCACCACGGCCCGCGCCCAGCAAAGCCAGCTTACGTCCGACGAAGCCAAAGCAGCTGCGGAAGCGGTCAGTCCGGGCGCTGCGGCTACGCATGTGGGCCTGGAACACGAAGGGGGCAAGGATGTGTACGAAGTGCAGCTAGACAACGGCATGGAAGTGGAAATTGACGCCACCACCGGGGAAATCTTGGCAACAGAACAGAGTGACGACGGCGATGATGCCAACGATGCCCCCGACGCACTAAATGAAGTGGACGATGATTAGTCTTCTGCACCTCACCTAGACCTTTTTTGCAGGAAACGGCCGTTGGTGCAACGGCCGTTTTTTGTTCCCCCTCCCACAATAAGAAACACCCACACCAACCCTTCATCAATTTCTTAATCTGCCCCTCTACCCTGATGGCAATTACCCAACCCAATTTAGGAGGAAACGCATGAAACATTTCTATCTGTTGTTTGTTGTACTGGTAACGGCCGTTGCCTGCACCAATTCCAACCAGTCCGCTGTAGCCCCCACCAATGCACCCCAAACGGTCAGCAGCGAAGACGCCTACACCGTCGAAATGAACCCAGAGGACTTTGTCGCCACGGTGGATAATCCATACTTCCCCCGTATTCCCGGCACGCGCTACGTCTACGAAGGCATGACTATTGACGGCCTGGAGCGCGTTGAAATTGAAATCCTACACGAAACCCGCACCGTCATGGGCATCCAGGCCACCATCATGCATGATGTGGTCTACCTGAACGGCGAACTGATTGAAGAAACGTATGATTGGTTTGCCCAGGACAAAACCGGCAACGTCTGGTACTTGGGCGAAGCGGTAGACAATTACGAAGACGGCGTACTAACAGACCATCATGGAGCCTGGGAAGCAGGCGTGGACGGTGCCCTGCCCGGTATCGTGATGTTTGCCAATCCAGCCAACCACGTGGGCGAAACGATGCGGCAGGAATATTACGTGGGCCAGGCCGAAGACCAGGCCGACATTCTAAGCGCGACAGAGCAAATTACCGTGCCCATCGGCAGCTTCGACAACGTGGTGCAAACTTATGACTACACGCCCCTCGATCCCGAAGCGCAGGAGCACAAGTTTTACGCCGCAGGCATTGGCGAAATTCGCACTGTAGATTTGCGCACAAACGAGGAATTTGTACTCATCGAATATACACCAGCCAACTAAACTCATACGCCTACCTTGCCTTTCAGACCGTCAGCTTGCTGGCGGTTTTTTATTTGGCTCTTGACATATACACTAAAACTAATTATATTAGTCTTCAAGATTAACAACATTAGTTTTCAGACAAATTAAGGACCCCGATGAACCAAAACCTCCAAAAAATGCCCCGGATAT
>CAUJGI010000430.1 GCA_963169155.1 Chloroflexota bacterium | reverse complement strand
TTACATCGGCATCGGCGTGTTCTTCGTCTTTGGGCTGATTGAGATCTTTCTGGGGTTCAAAAGCCCGGCGGCGGAAATCGTGCTGGAAAAGCTGGCCGTTTACGCTGAAAGCGGCCTCACGCCCAACGGGGCGGCTGTAGCGGTTGCCCTGATCGTGATGGCGACGATGATCCTCTGGCCGCGTTTTACCTGGGGCAAGCGGGTGCCCGGCTCGCTGGTGGGCATAGTGCTGGCCACCCTGCTGGTTGTGCTGCTGGGCTGGGACGTGCCCACGATTGGTGCCATCCCCCGGACAATTTTGCTGGAGAATCGGTTGCGGCTAACGGCCGTTCCCTGGCAAGAGCTGGGCAATCTGATTGTGCCCGCCATGTCCATTGCCGCGCTGGGGGCGATTGAAAGCCTGCTGTGCGGCGCGGTGGCGGGCAACATGACTGGCGTGCGTATGTTTACCAACATCGAGCTGGTAGCCCAGGGCATCGGCAACATCATCATCCCCTTCTTTGGCGGCGTACCGGCCACAGCCGCCATTGCCCGGACGAGCGTCAACGTGAAAAGCGGCGGCGTGACGCGCCTGGTGAGCATCATTCACGGGCTGGTGATTTTGGGCGCAGCGTTGCTGTTTGGCGGCCTGATTGGCCGGGTGCCGCTGGCGGCGCTGGCGGGCGTGCTGCTGGTTACGGCGTGGCGCATGAACGAATGGCACGCCATCCGCTTTTTCTTTGGACGACGGCTTAAACACGCCATCGCCGCGTTTGTCATTACCCTGGTCGCCACAGTTTTGCTCGACTTGACCCAGGCGATTTTGATTGGTTTTGGCATCAGCACGCTGGTGTTTATGGCGCAGATGAGCGAGCTGCAAGTTTCGCGCCGCCCGGTAGAGGCGGATCGCTTGGGTATCGCCGTGCCGACGGAGGCGCATAACGTGAGCGTTTACTATCTGAGCGGGCCGCTCTTTTTTGCCGCGGCGCGTCGCCTGCTGGAGACAGTGGAAGGGCAGGACGGGCCGGACGCCACGCTGATTTTATCGATTCGCGGCGTGCCGCTGGTGGACGCCACGGGCATTGAGGTGCTGCGTGAGCTGTGGCACCGGCAGCACGGGGGCGGCGGCGATCTGCTGCTGACGTCGATGGACCAACGGGTGGAGAGCCAGCTTGAGCGCGGCGGGCTATTGGACGAACTGGGTCCGTCGCGGCTGTTTTGGAGCGCGGACAAGGCGATTTTGTCGTTGGGGGGCAAGTGGGGCTGGGAAACGGCCGTCTCCGACCCTGCCCAACCCCTGCCCGAAGACAGCATCCTGGCCACCCAAACCGTCGAGCCATTTGCCGATCGCACGGAGACGTAAAAAAATTGACACAAAGGTGCAAAGAGGCAAAGGAGTTAAAGGAAAGAACAATGGCTTCCCTTTGCTTCTTCTAATTCTTTGCGGCCTTTGCGTCAAAAATCCTTTGGCTGATTAAAGCGGTTTGAACTGCTCAAAGGCGTCACGGCAGTCGTGGCAGTAATAGATCATGCGGCAGAGGGTGGGGCCGAAGCTGTTTTTGATGGTGGTGTTTTTGGAGCCGCAGCGGGGGCATTCGGCTACGTCCAAAAAGGCGACGGAGATGAGGTCGCCGCCATGTTTTTGCGGCGGGGCCAGGCCAAAGTGGCGCAGCTTTTCGCGGGCTTCATCGGTAATCCAGTCGGTGCTCCAGGGGGGATACAGCACTGTTTCTATGGTGACGTTGGTGATGCCGAGCTGGCGAACGGCAGTTTCAATCTCCCGCCGCATCACGTCCAAAGCCGGACAGCCGGAAAAAGTCGGCGTCATCGTCACCCGCACGGCATCGCCGTCCACCATCACCTCCCGCACAATCCCCATCTCCACCATCGACACAACCGGAATCTCCGGGTCTTTGACCGATTCAAGGGCTTGCCAGATTTGGGTGGGGGTGACTGTTTTCATGGGAGTGATTTGTAATTTGTAATTGGTAATTGGGTAATTACTGAATTACCAATTACCAATTACCAAACCGCCTCGCGGTTCAATCGCGCCACTTTTTGCATGTCGCCTAGCAGGGTGGTGAGGTGGTTTGTGTGGTCGCTGCGATTTTTGGTGGGTGGCGTTTGGTTGGTGGGAATGATGAGATTGGCGGCGGTGAGGAACGGCCGTACCCGTTCTAACCAGCTTTCATGCAATCGCCCTAAATTTGGCACGATTTTTTCATCGACCAGAATGGATTCACCGGGCAGCGGCACAAAAAGCTGTTGGGCGAAAGGCCAGAGTTCATCCAGCGCCGCCTGGGTGCGCCGGTTGGATTCTTCGGTGCCCAGCCCCAGCCGCTTGATCCAGCTGCTGGTGTGGCGCAGATGGTAAATTTCCTCGTTGCGCACTTTGGCGCACGCCTGGGCGAGGGGTTGGTAACGGCCGTGTTGCAGCAGGTCCAGCAGCAGCAGCTCATACGCGTCGAACAAATATTGGCGCAGCATGGTGAACGCCCAATCGCCGCGCGGCAGCTCTACCAGCTGCACGTTGCGGAACTGGGCCGCCTCGCGGAAAAAGGCCAGCTCGTCCGGATCGTCGTCAGTGAGCGCCTGGTGCAGCTCGTACCAGATATTGGCGTGCCCCAGCTCGTCCTGGGCGATGTTGGCCAGGGCGATGTCTTCTTCCAAAATGGGGGCATGGCCAATCCATTCGGAGTTGCGGTGGGCCAAAATCAGCTCATCGTCGGCCAGCGCCAGCAGTTTTTGGGTGAGAATTTGTTGAATTGCTTGATTCATATGGTTTTCAAAAGCGGAACACAGAGTTTCACAGAGAAAACACAGAGTTGCACAGAGAGAAAAAATCTGTGAAATCTGCGTTTATCTGTGTCCAATTTATTTTTCCTGACGGCCGTGTTTTTGGCGGCGTGGGCTGACGAAGCCGTAATGGCTTTGCTGCCGGTACGTTTTGTCCAACGCCGGGGCAAAGAGTGTGTCGATGTCGTCCTCACCGCTGCGGATGAGCTGCTCGTCGGCGACGACCCACCAGACCCAGACGTCGTCCGCGTCGAAACGGCCGCTCTCGATGGCCTCCCGCAGGGCAAGTTCGGGCGTCACGGCTTCGATTTGCCCCGCATGGCGCACGAAGGTCATGCTGCGCCGCTGGCTGGTTTTGGTGAAGAGGTGGAATGTGGTTGGCGTGCCAGCCGCCTTGCTAATTTTCAGCCAAAAATCGGGGTTGGCTTCTAATTCTTCCCGGGTCATCGTGAAAATATTGTCTGCTTTTACCACCCACAGGCTGACGGCAGACGGCCGTCGCACAAACACATCCCGCGCGTTTTGCAGCGCCAGCTCCGCATCCGGTGCATGGACAGAACCAACCGCCTCGTGTGGCTTCTTCGGATTATCTTGCTTAAACACCTCGTAACGAGGCCATTGGGTATCGGTCATTTCAATTACCAATTACCCAATTACCAATTACAAATTTGTAATTAGGTAATTGCGTAATTATTTGCGTAAGCGGCCATGGCTTCACGGACCCAACGGCCGTTTTCATGCGCTTCTTGTCGTGCAGCCAGTCGTTCGGCGTTCATCGGCCCGTTGCCCCGCACCACCTGCCAAAATTCGTCCCAATCAATTGGGCCACTGATCCAGCTGCCGGAATCCTCATCAAAATGGAGGTCAGGGTCGGGAATTTCCAGCCCCAGCGCCTGGATTTCTGGCACTTCTTCATTGATGAACTCCTGGCGCAGTTCGTCGTTGGACTTGGTTTTGATGCCCCAACGCATCAGAATTTCTGAATTGGTCGATTCGCTGTCGTGCGGGCCAAACATCATCAGCGTGGGTGGCCACCAGCGGTTCAGGCCGTCCTGCACCATCGCCTTTTGCTCCGGCGTGCCGCTGCGGGCGTAATGCACAATCATCTCTTTGCCCTGCTTGTAGTGGAACGTCTCCTCGGCG
>CAUJGI010000429.1 GCA_963169155.1 Chloroflexota bacterium | reverse complement strand
AGCCCTCTCCCTGCGAGGGAGAGGGAGCCAGATTCCCTCCCCCTTGTAGGGGGAGGGTTAGGGTGGGGGTTATTCCACGCCGTGTTTGACGGCGTACAGGGCGGCCTGGGTGCGGTCGGCTACCTGGAGCTTGCCCAGGATGGTGCTGACGTACCCTTTAACCGTGCCTTCGGTCAGGTGGAGCGATCCGGCAATCTCTTTGTTGCTCTGGCCGCGGGCAATGAGGCGCAAAACGTCCATTTCGCGCTCGGTGAGGGCACCGAGCAGGTTTTGCGGGATAGGCTGGGTCATCTGGCGCATCAGCTGGCGCTGGGCTTCGGGGTGCAAGGTGGGTTCGCCGCGGGCCGCGGCCTGAATCGCTGAGAGCAAATCGCCCTTGAGCACGTCCTTGAGCAGGTAGCCAATGGCCCCGGCCTGAATGGCATCGGGCACCCGCTGGTCTTCGGCAAAACTGGTGAGGACGATGACCTGGCAGGAAGGGAAGTTCTGGCGAATGGCCTGGGTAGCGGCGATGCCGTCCATCTCCGGCATCACCAGGTCCATCAAAATCACCTGGGGCAGCAGCTTTTCAGCGCGCAGCACGGCTTCCCGGCCGTTGCTGGCCTCACCAACAACCTCAATCTCCATTTCTTCGCTGAGGAGCAGGCGCAGCCCTTCACGCACAATCGCATGATCATCCACTATCATCAACTGAATTTTTGTCATGCTGACCCTCCATTTTCCTGAGGCAAGCATACCGTGACGGCCGTTCCTTGTCCAGCTTGCGACTCAATCATCACAGTGCCATTCATTGCCTGGGCCCGTTCCTGCATGGTGTGCAGGCCAAAACTACCTTTTTTCGATGGGGAACGGCCGTGGCGCACGCTCCCCACATCAAACCCCACCCCGTTGTCTACTACCGACAGGCAAACCATATCCGCTTCTTCGTACAGGCGAATTTTTACGCGCGAGGCCTGGGCATGTTTGACGATGTTGTTGAGCGCTTCCTGGGCGATGCGGAAAAAAGTAATCTCATATTCCAACGAGTGCGACTTGTAGCCGCTGCTGTCCAGCTCAATTTCCGGCGCATTGTGTACCAGCAGGCCAATATGTTTTTGCAGCGCCCGCACCAGCCCATCACGGCGCAGGCGGGCAATGCCCGGCAGGCGCACACCCGTGGCCGTGGGCAGCGGCGGCAGGTCGGTGGAGCGTAGTTCGAAGAGCAGCGTGCGCATTTCAGCCAGAGCGCCCTGGCTCAGCTCCAGCAGCCGCTCCACGCGCTTTTCGCCTTCGGCCGGATCGCGCCGCCAGGCCGGGGCCAGCGATTGGGCCACCAGCGTAATGCTAAACACCAGCTGCGTCACCGAGTCGTGCAGTTCGCGGGCCAGACGCTGCCGTTCGTGCAGCACGGCCATCTCCTGACCACTTTGCACCAGCAGCAGCTGCTGCTGGCGGGTGTCGATGGCTGTGGCCAGCTGGGCGGCGGTGACCTGGTACGGCCACAAATCGCGGACGGACCATTCGTAGACGGTGCGGTAGCTCAAAATAACCAGGCCAATGCGCTGCCGCCGCACGATGAGCGGGATCATGGCCAGGGCCGGACGACCCACCTCGGCCTGCATCTGCCGCAGGTAATCATTGGCGCGTGGGTCTTCAGCCACGTTGGCTATGGTGACGGTTTGCCCGGCGTCGAGGTGCGGGTCCAGAGCATCCTGACTGTACGGGTAGCTGCGCCGCATCAGCTGCAAGCCGCCATCTGGCGACCACAAACCACGAATGATAACGGCCGTTCGCTCGCCAAAATCATCAAAGTCGTACAGCGCCACGTTGCACACGTAACGGCCGCGGGCGGCCACCAGCTGCAAATACGCCTCGATGACATCGTCCACGTCGAAGGCGTGGGTAATGCGGCGGCTGGTTTCGTACAGCAGCTGGGTTTCGGCCAGGTTACGCTGCGTCTGGTCCAGCAGCCGGGCGTTGACGATGGCTACCCCCAGCTGGTCACCCACGATCTCCAGCAGCGCCACGTCGTCTTCGGCGAGCAGGTTGGGCGATTCTACGTGGAGCACCCCCAGCAGCTGGTCGCCGACAATGATGGGAATGCCAATCACCGAGCGCACCGCTTCCGCGCCGGGCACCGGCAGGTAGCGCGGGTCGTTAAACGCATCGTTGGTAAACACCGGGCGGCGGGCGCGGGCCGCCGCGCCAATCATGCCCTGGTGAATGCTCTGGCGGTAATTTTCCGGCAGGAGTTCAGCATAAATGCCGCTGCGGGCCACCATCACCAGCATCCCCGGGTCGCTCTCATCCACCAGCATCACCCCGGCATCGGCAAAGTGGAGCTGTTCGCGAACGGCCGTAATCGCGGTTTGCAGCAGGTCGTCCAGGTCCAACGTGCTGGCAATAATCTCGCCAATGCGGTTGAGGGTCGCCTGCCGGGCGGCGCGGCGGCGCTCGGCGGCAAAGAGGCGAGCATTTTCGATGGCGATGCCCGCATGGCGCGCCAGCTGGGTCAGCAGCTCCACGTCTTGTTCGTTAAAGTTACGCGGCGGCGCAGCGCCAATGCCAAAAAAGCCAATCATGCGCTCCCGCCAAAAAATGGGCAGGCCGATGACAGCATCTTGAATGAGGTCAGATTGGGTGTAGGTATCAATATCGCCGTAGCGGTTGACGATGAGCGGTGCCTGGCTGGCCAGCACCTTGCCTGCCAACCCGATCCCCACGGCCATCTCCGCGCCCAGTTCATCGGCGGGCATTTTGTACACCGCCTCGGTGCGGATGAGCTGGCGCGCTTCATCCACCAGGCCAATGGTGCCCCGGTCGGCGCCAAGCAGTTCGCAGGCGTGCTGAACGATGCTGGTGAGCAACGGCCGTAACTCCAACTCACTGCTAATCGACTCAATAATCTGCCGCAGCGTCTCCTGCTGGCGCAAGATGGCGGCCAAATCCGTGGCATCAGCAGGTGTCATCTCTCAAGCATACACTGGCTTGGCGCAGATGCCCACTCAACGGCAGGTCGATGGGGCTCAGTCATGGGCAGCGCTCTGGTCTGGCACCAGCCAGCAGGTGGGCATGGGTTGGGCCAGGTCAAACTTTGCGGGCTGGGCCGCTTCAGTGGGGAGATCGCAGTCTGATCCAGCCAGGTAGGGCAGCACGGCGCGTACGGCCGTTTGGGCCAGGGAGGGGGTGTGGGTGGAGACGGCCGTATCGCCCGCTGCCAGCAGCGCCAGGGGTGTGCCCAACAGCAGTATAACCAGGATCAAGAGAACCATTCGTTTTTTCAGCACCATTTTTGCCGCTCACTTCCCGTCTTTGCGCGCAAAGACAGTTTTCAGGATTTAACCGGCATTATGCAAAAAGAGACGGGGCGTGGCATCTGCCATGTGTTAGAAATCAGGGGATAACTTTTGGGAGGGG
>CAUJGI010000428.1 GCA_963169155.1 Chloroflexota bacterium | reverse complement strand
GGCCGTTAACGTCAAATCCCCGCTCAACGTCACCGAAATGGTGGCGCTGGTTTCGCCCGGCAGTTCGCTCCAACCAGCAAAGAGGTAACCGTCCGCCGGAATGGCTTCCACTTCGATGGGCACATCCCGGAAGTAGGTGCCGGTCCACGGGTAGGGCACGCCGCTTAGCCCAACCGTTGCCTCGTTGATGAGCAGTGAGTTGATGCGCACCACACCATGCGCCGGGTTGGCGACGTTGAGCGTCACGTTCGCCGTGCCGCTCAGGCCAAATCGGTCCACCACATGCTGCCGCTGGAAGCCGGGGCGGTTGAGGGCAAAGTTGCGCATCGTTTGCACGCTGTTGTTCCAGGCGGCGATGGAGACGGGACGGCCGTGTCGGTCGATGTGTTCCTGCACCTCGGGGGCCAGCACCGCCTGCATCGCGTCAATTTGGGCCACTACCCGCGCGGGCACAAAGGCGGTGTTGAGCTGGTCGGCAAACTGGTTGATGAAGTCGGTGCGGAATTCGTCGTTTTCCAGCAGGGCACGGAGCAAAACGGCCATCTGGCTGTTGTAGGGCGGGAAACCCGGCTGCGTGGCCCAGGCCAGGCGATTGTAAGACACTGCGCCCGCCCCGCCGGTCAGCCCAAACGATTGATCCAGATCGCTCATCAGCCAGCGCCAACGGCCGTCTTGTCCTTCGGGCGCATCGGGATCATACACATCCGTCTGGTAGCGCCAGTAGTCGATATTGTTTTGCAGCCAGTCGGCGTTGTTCATGATGATTTCGGCCGTCATGTACTCGATGAAGTTCGGCACGTCCATCTGCGTTTGCAGGGTGGCGTAGTTGGCCGGATCGGCCACGCCCTGGGTGGTCACAAAATTCATCATGGCGTTGAAATGGTCAGCGGATCCTTCTTCCACCACACCGCGATTGGCCAGCAGGTCGATTTCATCGTTGTCGATGTCGTAGGTCAGGCCCAGGTAGTTGTTGTCCAACCGCTCGCGAATGTTGTGCACGCCCCAATATTCGCCGTTGATAAAAACCACGGCGGGCCGATACGGCTGGGTATCGAAGCTGAGGTGAGAGACCAGGCATTGGGCCAGCGCATCGCGGAACATCGTGGCGTAGATATCTTGCCCGGAGTTGCGCAGGATGAGCCGCTCAAACTCGTCATTCTTCCAGCCGGGGAAGATTTCGTAATTGATGGTGTCAGCGCCATATTCGGCCCGGGCGTAAATGCGCAGCGATTTGAAGTGATACTGGGTGCTCTTGGAGCCGTGGATGCGTACCCCGGCGTCCTGGGCAAAACCCAGGCTGCCGTCTGGCTCATAGAACTCGATGTGAATCGGCCGTTCCCACGCTTCACCGCTCTGGGTAAAGTTGACGTTGTTGCCCGGCACGTAGATGCCAATTTCGGGATCAAACAGGTTGGCGGCGTCGGTGGCAATGGCGATGACGGGTAGGGTGTAACGGCCGTTCATGGCCGGATCCACAAAATAAGTCTGGGTTTGCACCGGGCTGGCCAGTGCGCCAGGCATGTCTACCAGGGCACGCACGACAGTGCCCTTGAAGAGTTCATTGGCTGGGGCCTGCCAAAAGAAGGTGGACTGCGTAGTGCGAATGTTGGCCAGCACGTTGGGGTCCCCGGCGCGGCTGTCTACCAGGATTGGCCCGGTGTAAACGGCCGAACTGGTGGTTGGTTCACTGCCGTCCAGCGTGTAGTAAATGGTCGCGCCAGATTGGTCAGTTTCCATTTCCAACAGGAAGCCAGCGCCGTAAAAACCGCCCTGATGCGACAGCTCGGGCGCTTCTAAAATGGCGCTGTAACCAGTGGTGGTGTTGCTGGCACCGGGGGTTGGTTCGGTAAAAAAGACCAGGCTGCCGGGACCATCGGGCTGACGGCCGTACGACATATCCGTTTGCAATGCCACCGCAGGCAGCAAATCTTCCAGTACGCCGCCGGGCGTCGTCAGCATAATCTCTTCACCGCCAGCGCCAATCTTGAAGTTGGTGTGCAGCGGGCTGCCGGGCACGGCCCGCTCTTTGTCGGACGCCCACACAATGAGGAATTGACCGGGTTGAATCGTTTCGGCGGGGAAGACCCATTTGAACGGATTGCCTGGGTTGTCGGTCAGGCCGTACCCATTGAGGTTTACGGCCGTTCCGCCCCCGTTGTAAATCTCAATCCAATCTTCATAATCGCCATCTTCATCGGCCAGGGTACTGTTGTTGGATGAAACAATTTCGTTGATGGTGAGCACCGTTGTCTGTGCGGACACCAGCGGGCGCGACAGGAGCACAACACCAAGCAGCAAGGTAACCAGTAAAAATATCCAGCGAAACGGCAAACGAAACAGGGACACACAAGAGCGAAGCATACCTTTCCTCCTAGTCAGGTTATTCCTCGCCAAGGCCATCTGCTATGACCTTGAGCACAAAAGAAACGCGGCTTACAGAACGACAAACAGGCCAAAATGGGAACGACATTTTGGCAAAGAAATCAATAATTTATGCACCATTACCCGGAACAATTTCAAAAAGGGCAATGAATACGATTGTGTGGCGTTTTGTTATTAAAAATGACTGAGATTGGTTACACTTACAAGGACAACTAAGAAAGGCACATAAATATTACATAATTTTTGCCTTACAAATACAATTACAGAAGGTTGTGGGGCAGATGAGCGGTGAGGGATAGACGGCCGTTTCCCAAGCCCCCACTACCGAAAGAATGCAGGCCATCAACATGGAACCACTGTTTATATAAATCAAGGTTGCAATTTAACCGCACCTTTTCTGAGTAACGAGTTTTTCAAAATGGCAGAATCAAACTTGAAATTCAGCCTCGAAGCAAAACAAGTGTATGATGCAGCCTATTCGTTCGCCCGGTTTTTTGGCCAAAACCAGCTGAAGGCTGAACATTTGCTTCTAAGTTTATTAAAGACCCCTCAATGTGAGGCCTCACTCGTTCTAACCGAGCTGGGAATTAAGCCGCATCACCTTGGTGACAAACTTCGGAAAGAAATACTTGTAACAAAATCGGATATTTTATCGACCGAAACAATCAGAAAATCATCGGAAATTGAAGCGATAGAGTTGTTGGCTTCACAAAGGGCAGAAAAACAAAAGGCGGGATTCATTTCGACAGTTCACTTGCTTCACGCCATTTGTGAGTCGCAAAACCTTCAAGCCAATAAATGGCTCCGTTACCACGGCATTACGCAGGATAAATTGCAAAACCTGCCTACTTTGGAGAGAAGATGGGAAAGTTTGCCGCTGCAAAATTCGGATTACTTCTCGGGTCCAGTAAGAACTATTCTGGTAAACGCCCAAATGGTAGCGAATCAAAATAAGCAAAACACAGCTACAACCTCTCATGTCCTTCTTGGAATTCTAAAAACCCCCGAGTCTAATGCGTTCAAACAGCTCTCTCACTTAATTGAGGATCTTGATACCCTTTCCGTAAATTTAACTCGCGAGATTAGCGCTCGTGGAGAATCTTCTTCAGACTCCAATTTTAACCTGGGAGATGACCTGAAAATGATGCTTTTATCAGCAGCAAACGCATCAAAATACGGTAATGGCCTAAACTGTATCGATTCTCGTCTGCTCCTTCTAGGCATCGTTGAACAGGACAAAACCTTGGCTGCCCAGCTTTTGGCAAAATCGTCCGTTACGCTTGAGCAGTTACGCAATCAACCCCGATTCGTCCGAGAGTATCCATCCAGATTCTCCACTAAACCCTATAAGAAACTTTCTGTTTTTTCGAGTTTGCGCCGTTGGTTCAAACGCGAAAAGTAATTTCAAGATGGAGTCCAACACATGAGTCAGCCAGATTTCACCAAAATTGCGTACAAATCCCCAGGAAAAGAAGAGGGGGATACGGCCGTATCCCCCCCAACCACCTGGCAAACCTTAGAACAAATCGGGGTACGGCCGTTCTATACCCCACATGATCTGCAAAACATGGAGCACCTCAACTTTGTCGCCGGGATTCCCCCCTACCTGCGCGGCCCGTACCCCGCCATGTACGCTGTGCAGCCGTGGACCGTGCGCCAGTACGCCGGGTACAGCACCGCCGAAGAAAGCAACGCCTTCTACCGCCGCAACCTGGCCGCCGGGCAGCGCGGCCTCTCCATCGCCTTCGACCTGGCCACCCACCGCGGCTACGACTCCGACCACGAGCGCGTTGTGGGCGATGTGGGCAAGGCGGGTGTGGCCATCGACTCCATCCTCGACATGCGCCTCCTGTTCGACGGCATCCCGCTGGACAAAATGTCCGTCTCCATGACGATGAACGGCGCGGTGCTGCCCATCATGGCCTTCTACATCGTTGCCGCCGAGGAGCAAGGCGTGCCCCACGCGCAGCTCACCGGCACCATCCAAAACGACATCCTGAAAGAGTACATGGTGCGCAACACCTACATCTACCCGCCCCTGCCCTCCATGCGCATCGTCGGCGACATCTTCGCCTACACCGCCCGCGAAATGCCCAAATTTAACGCCATCAGCGTTTCCGGCTACCACATGCAGGAGGCCGGGGCCACCGCCGACATCGAGCTGGGCTACACCCTGGCCGACGGGCTGGAATATTTGCGGGCGGGCCTCGCCGCCGGGATGAACGTCGACGACTTTGCCCCGCGCATCTCCTTCTTCTGGGCGATTGGCATGAACATGTTTATGGAGATTGCCAAAATGCGCGCCGCCCGCATGCTCTGGGCCAAAATCGTCAAGCAGTTTAATCCGCAAAACGACAAGTCGATGGCCCTGCGCACCCACAGCCAGACCTCCGGCTGGAGCCTGACCGAGCAGGACCCGTACAACAACGTCACCCGCACTTGCCTGGAAGCGATGGCGGCCGCCTTCGGCGGCACCCAATCGCTGCACACCAACGCCCTCGATGAAGCCATCGCCCTGCCCACCGACTTCTCGGCGCGCATTGCCCGCAACACGCAGCTCTACTTGCAGCACGAAACCGGCATCACCCGCACCGTCGATCCGTGGGCCGGATCGTACCTGGTGGAAACGCTCACCCACGAGCTGGCCCAGCGCGCCTGGGCGCACATTCAGGAGGTGGAGGAATTGGGCGGCATGGCCAAGGCGCTAGAAACCGGCCTGCCCAAAATGCGCATCGAAGAAGCGGCCGCGCGCCGCCAGGCGCACATCGACTCCGGCCAGGAAACGATTGTGGGGGTGAACAAATACCAGCTGGATAAAGAAGATGCCATTGATATTTTGGAGGTGGACAACACGGCCGTTCGCCACTCCCAAATCGCCCGGTTAGCCGAGTTACGCGCCAATCGAGACCCCGCTGAAGTCGAAAAAGCGCTCAACGCCCTCACCCATGCCGCTGAGTCTGGCGAGGGCAATTTGCTGGAACTGGCGGTCAACGCTGCCCGCGCCCGCGCCAGCCTGGGCGAGATTTCCGGCGCGCTGGAGCAGGTGTGGGGCCGCCACAAAGCCACCATCCGCTCGATTGGCGGCGTTTACAGCAGCGAATTTGGAGCAACCATGGAGATTGGAACCGTGCGCCGCATGGCCGACGAATTTGAGCAGCAAGAGGGTCGCCGCCCGCGCATCATGGTGGCCAAAATCGGCCAGGACGGCCACGATCGCGGCGCCAAGGTCGTCGCCACCGCCTTCGCCGACCTCGGCTTCGATGTGGACATCGGCCCGCTCTTCCAAACCCCGGCCGAGGTGGCCAAACAGGCCATCGAAAACGACGTGCACGTGGTGGGCATCAGCTCGCTGGCGGCGGGGCACAAGACGTTATTGCCGCAGCTGGTGGCGGAATTGGATGGGTACGGCCGTTCCGACATCATCGTCGTCATCGGCGGCGTCATTCCGGCGCAGGATTACCAATTTTTGTATGACCACGGCGCAGCCGCCATCTTCGGCCCCGGCACCGTCATCCCCGTCGCCGCCCAAAAAGTGCTGCAAGAACTCAAAAATCGGCTGGGGCATGATGGCTAGGCCAAAAGCCGTGTCATACCCGCGAAGGCGGGTATCCATCTTGATTGCTAGAGTTGATTCCCGCAGCCTGCCCCCGCGAAAGCGT
>CAUJGI010000427.1 GCA_963169155.1 Chloroflexota bacterium | reverse complement strand
ATACAAACCATCTCCTCCCAAGGAAATCAACGCTACTATTCCAGAAGAGCTCAGTGATGTTATCATCCACCTTCTTCAAAAGAAACCCCATCTTCGACCCAGAACATTTGATTTACTCAGAGACCGGCTGCGAGTCGTGCCGATAACTTAGCCATGGAGTAAAAAATGAGCGTTTATTTACAGCACACTGGTGAAAGAAAAGAATCTCGTCAAGCACTTATAGACATGCTGAAAAGCGGGGACGCGAGAGGAATAATATTGTCTCCTCGCGATGAGAAGCCAAAAGAATTAGTCGATCTTCTGGTTTCTGCGAGAGGTGCGCGTGAGGACATTGATATACTCTTTGATCCCCAGTTTTATGCTTCTGTTATTCGTCCAGTGAACGAGCGGAACCTGGGAGCCTATAAATATTTCAGACAAAATTTGAAAATATCCGATTTTGCAAAAGTTGATAATATAAAGAAATTTGTAAAAGACTGCATTGACTACCAACGGAACTTAGCGAATAACACGTTGCGTTATACAGTTAGTAGGTATGTATCCCCTTCGGTTTTAATTGACGATTTGAACGGCAGGTGGGAACAAGCATCAATCTCGCTTGCCTACGAGTCTGCCAACTATGCTGCTGAGAAAGACATCCCAATTTTGATTACCCTCATTATTGAGGAACACGCGTTGAAGCATCGGGCCTATTTAGATGATTTTCTTAACACCATCACGGGGCTAAATTCAATCCAGGGATTTTATCTTCTGATAAAGCGGCCAATGGTGACGTACCACAGCCCCTTTGACGCCACAGCTCTAGCCAATTTGATGTACCTAATTTACGTATTGACTGAAGTAAACGGCTACGAAACTATATGTGGCTACACAGATTTGACGGGCATGTTGCTTCACGCCGTAGGAGCGAATTCCATTGGAACCGGTAGCTTAATATCTTCTCGTAGGTTTACTTATTCTAGGTGGACACCAAAGAAATCCGGAGGAGGTTCTGCTCCCCCAGATCGGTATACATCTATTCCCCTCCTTGCCCCTGTCTATGTTAACCCAGTGATGACTGGGGCCATAGACAAAGAGCTTGTTGAACGGATTTTGTCTGGTGGAGATTATGACAAGCTAATCATTGACCAGCTCACAAGAGGTGGTATATTATGGAGTGGGGATGTGGAATTCAAACAACATATTTTCTCAGTTAAAGAGCTCCTTGGCCGTGTAAGAGGGCGCACTACTAAGGCAAGGCTGGCATCAGTTAGTAGACTGATCCAGGATGCTGAGTATTTACGCCGCTTGCTTGATGAACACGACGTCCAGCTTGGCGAGCTTCCAAAGCTCGAAGTCTGGCAGAATGCGATTGAGTTATTCGAGGAAGAGGCAGAAGTGTAAGTGAGAAGTGATCACGGAAAGAATCCTCGCCCAAACATTTTCCCGCTCAGTAAACTCTCTGGAGTGGAGAGAGCAGTATCCCCAATTTCCTCATATTTTGCCCGAAGTCCCGTATGATGGCGGTAGAGCCGACTTTGTTTGCACTCCGGTCGAATTCGGAGCTCTTCCAGTTGACGAGATTTCTGCCTTGCGCAAGGCCTTGCGCAACCCCGCAATGACAAAAGTGATCTCGGTTCTATACCAATACCCAGCGCAAAATTTTGGCGATCTTCAGTATTTAACTCAGCTTTCAGAGGATGAGCTATTCGTCACACTGCAAAGCCTATTTAGCTTGGGATTTGCGCTACCTCACGGAAATGAGTTCAAGCTAAACGAGGACTCTATCCTAAGGAACTTAGAAATTGAATTTTGGTCATTTGAGCTTAAATTGACGAATTGGCGTGGCGCATTGTATCAAGCCATAAAGAATCAAATATTCGCACATAGCGTTGCGATAGTAATTCCCCAAAAGTG
Source organism: Chloroflexota bacterium (assembly GCA_963169155.1). GTDB lineage: Bacteria > Chloroflexota > Anaerolineae > Promineifilales > Promineifilaceae > Leptofilum. Next base: position 3,057 of record CAUJGI010000427.1, on the reverse strand, counting down.
GTCTCATCGACTGGACGATCGACTAGATTTATTTCGGAGATTGCAGATTGGAGTGGTCAGTTTAGATATTGACAGTGGAGATGCGAAATTTCTTGTTCCTCCAGTAAAGAAAACCCCTGGCTCTAGTTATTCTTATTATTTAACCTTGGGGGTATTTTTAGAAAGAGCAATCAAACACGTACCGAAAGAATAGTAACAATAAGTCACCTAAAGTTATCATTCCCTACTTTTGGCTAAAAGCCCCGCCCCACCGGCGGGGTTTTTTGTTGCCAATAAAACAGCCCTTAACCAGAGCCGTAAGCGAGCTTAAGTACATTGGCCTTACTCGTTCTACCAGTCGTTGATAGTTCTCCGGAGGACAGTTTATGCAAGCACTTGGTAATCTTCTTAAACACGCAGCCCAAATCACACTTTCTATTTCGCGCAGGTCGTGGTTTAGCTGGCTGAGAATTTACAGGCAACAGGGCCGGAGAGGTAAGCTCGTGTTTGGCTGCGGTTCCTTCCTCGGAGCCTGCTTTATTTTAACGCTTTGCTCTTCTTTGATCTTGCCCCCTGGCGTCCCAGAAGAAGAGATTGTTGAGGAAAGTCGCTCCGAAGAAATCGACCTCGACGACGAAGCTGAAGCGGAAGCTGTGGCGCAAGCGGCCGAAAGGCCCACCGAAACGGCCGCAACCGACCCAACAGAACCAGCTGCCACTGCAACCAGCACCCTCGCCCCAACAGTTGAGCCAACAGAAACCTTGCCGCCCACGTCCACGAACACACCCAAGCCAACGAACACGCGGCCGCCGACCAACACCCCGCAGCCGACGAATACGGCCGTACCACCACAAACACACGCCCACCGGCCACGGCGGTGCCACCCACGGCCGTGCCCCCAACGGCCGTTCCGTTACCTACCAACACGCCAGCGCCAACGGCCGTACCAACAGAGCCCCCAGCGCCAACCCAACCCCCGCCGCCGTCATCGTCTCTGGTGGAGATTATTGGCGTCAACAAGCAAGCTGAATACGTAGACATCCGCAACAACAATGCAGCGGCCGTGGACCTGGCTGGATGGGTCTTGGTTTCGGAGAAGGGGAATCAGGCTTGTGGCCTGGGTGGGGTTTTGCAGGCAGGTGCAACGCTGCGCATTTATGCCCTGGCTGCTGATGCTGGCTTGGGCGGTTATAACTGTAACTTTGGTAGCCCTATCTGGAACAACAGCGAGCCCGATCCGGCCGTGCTCTATGATAATACTGGGGCCGAAGTGGATCGATGGTAAAAGCTTAAGCAGCAGGCAGAATAGCCCAATGGGCTACCCGGTTCCTTTGCTGGATTTTTGTACCCCGCCCTCACTGGTGGGGTTTTTGTTGCTGTCAACATTGATGCCAAACTCAAGGAAAATCATTATAGGTCTTGCTCCTCACTGCTAGGCTTCTGGCAATAATAAAATCTTACGGACCCAGATTCGTAGAGCTTCCTTTCTGCCAAGCCTAGACGCTCCAGAGATTCAAGGGTATTAGGCGTACCAGCACGGATTTTCAGGCCGACCACATAGACAGTTCCACCTTGAATCATTAGATACTTGCCAGCATCTAGCCAATCCAGCATTAACTGCTGCGGTTTGGACAATTTATCGTTCATAATTTATCGTTCATAATTAAAACTCAGCTACAGCCTCACAAAATCACTAGCCGTCGTCTCCAGGTTCAAATCCAGATTCAAATACCGCTGCGTGGTGGCCACCGAGCTGTGGCCCAGGAGCCTGCTCATCTGCGTCAGCGGCACACCGTTCTCGTATCCAATCTGCGCATACGTGCGCCGCAGGTCGTGAGGGTCTAAGCCCGGATGACCGATCAACCCGCCGTACTGCCGCACAATGCCAAACAGCCCAATATCAGACAGGGATTCCCCAATGGCATCATTCTTCCGCACCGACCGCAGGATACGGCCGCTGCCGCACTTGCTGCGCCACGTCTCCAGCATCCTGGCCAGCTCATCCGAGATGGGCACCACACGGTCTTTTGCCCCCTTACCGCGCACCTCCAGGACAAACCGCACCTTTTTCCGGATCGGCTGCTGCCGCACGTGGATAAATTCCATCTCAACCGCCTCGGCGCGCCGCAGGCCGGCACCGACCAACAGCGCCAGGCTCACCCGGTCGCGCCAATCGCGGTTGCTGCCGCCGGTGACCGCACTCATCAGCGCCGAGACCTCCGCCTGGGACAACCACGTGTGGGCCTTCTCACCTTGTGACGTTTTAGCCGTAACGGCCGTCTGCAGCGCCTGGAAACGGTAGATGGTGGCATTTACGGTATCAATGTTATCCGGCGTGGCCATACTCTTGGCTTGCGTAATCATCGCCTCAGACCACAGCCGTACGGCCGCTTTCAGTTGAGAACGTCGGGAATTGGAAAGTGTGGTGGCAAAACGCGCCAGCTGAGCGGAGTCGGTGAGGGGGTGGCCTTCAGCCAAATAGCATTCCAGCACGCGACGATACTTTACCTTTGTGCTGTCGGCCAAATTGGCCGCGTCGATGATGGCCAGCGCCTGGTGGAAACTATCACTGCCAGAAGAAACCGCTAATCCGTTCAAAATCTTCCCTGTTTTTTACTTACGGAAATATTACTTTCCGCGTCTCAGAAGCCCGCTGAGAAATTTTTCGTTTTATTCCGACGGAATTTTGACAAAAAATCTCATGCTAAATGTTTGCTTTATGTTAACTATCGGCTCCTATCTTGCAGGATTTAATTGTTTAATATATCATAGTTATAACAATGATATTTATAATTATATTTATTGCTTGAGGGAACTATGTTCATTGACCGGCACGAAGAACTCGCCTTTTTAAACCGCATGTTCACACGCAAACAACCCGGGCCGGCGCAGATGGTGCTTTTGTACGGCCGTCGCCGGGTGGGGAAGACCAAACTATTAAAACATTGGGTTGAGCAAAGTGGGCTGCCATTCACATATTGGGCCGCCGACAAAGAACCGGCGGCGCTGCAACGGCGCAGCTTCATGGCTACCATGCTCGATATGCCCGAAGAGCAGGCCACCGCCTTTGATAGCTGG
>CAUJGI010000426.1 GCA_963169155.1 Chloroflexota bacterium | reverse complement strand
GGCGCGGCAAAAACTGGCCTCGCTGCCACCCATCACGCTGGTGGCCGTAGGTGATGCCTACTACGTGCAGGATGGCCATCACCGCGTGTCGGTTTTCCGGGCGTGTGCCGAAACAACCATCGCGGCCCATGTGACCGTGTTAGTGATGAACTAAAGATATACCGAACAGAATGGTTTCTGTGGGAAGTTGTTTATACTCGCGGCGGGCATTTTCCAACCGTGTACCGCTTGCGGGTATAAAGAAGAGTTTTGAAAAAGGGTGAGACATGGGCGGTCTCGCCCTTTTTCGCTTAAGTTTCTCCTTGAAATACGGGCACTATGTTTGCAGGAATTAATTTCACCGCGGAGATGCGGAGGGCGCAGAGAGTCAAATAACAGAGAAAATCTTTGCGTTTTTTGCAGCTCTGCGGTTCGTTTTCTCTGGTGAACCTAAAGCTGAATGCCTTCAATGATGGCGACAATGGCGCAGTTTTTAGAGCATGCGGCGCAGAATTTGGGTTGTGGCGGCGGTGGCCAGGCCGTAAGCCAGGTGCGCACCGAGGCGATTGATGTGCCCCACGGGGGATACGGCCGTTGGTCCTTCCTGCAAACCCAATAAAGGCACCGTCAACTCATCGCCCAGCAGCCAAAGGCCAAAACCGTGCGCCGCACCGCCGCTCAGATCGAGCCCTTTGTCCGTGCCGTTGGCGGCGCGGGCGGCACCGTACAGGCCGCCCTGCAACATGCCGTACCCCCAGTGGGCGAGGTAGCTCAGCATAGTGCGCGTTTCTTCCGTTTCCGGTTCGCTGCCGGTCACTTGTTCATAGGCCATGCTGCCGACAACGGCCGTTGAGCTTTCGTCTGGGTCAGGGTGGCGCTCAACCTGGGAAATATCGTCCAGGTCTATGTTTTCAGGGTAGGCATCGGTACCGCCCAGGTTCACCCTTTCTTTTACAGTGGGAGCAATCTTCTCCCAGTACCAACGCATGGCCATTAGCCCCGCTACACTACCTGCCGCGCCAATGATAAATCCTTTCCAGCGGTTTTCGGTATCATGGAAGCTCATGGGTTCTCCTTTTTAAGGTGAGCCGTATTGTGCTCACGCGGTCAACTCAGGTCTTCCCCAAACTTTGTCAAATTTATCCACAAGCTTCAATGTACCGACGATAGGGAGCGGGGCATAAATGGGTTACATTTTTGCCGGGGCGCAGACAGTGGGCTGGCAGGTGAGAGGAACGCGCCAGGCATGATGAATTTCATACCAGGCACGGGGTCGTAAATTGGGTTGAGGGGAGGGGTTACGGCCGTTCCCCGCTCTAATCGGTGGGGTTGTCGCTGGTTTTCAGGTAGCGGTAGCCACGATTCCAATAAATGAGGGGGCATTCACCCGTTCCAGGCGTGTCGGAAGCCACCACCTTGCCGATGTAAATGGTGTGGGTGCCTGCTTCGTACCGGTTGTGAATGGTGCAGTCGAGCCAGGCCAGGGCGTTTTTGAGGATGGGTGCGCCGGTTACGGCCGTTCCCCAATCCCCCATGGCAAACCGATCTTCGTCCTTAATCCAGGCAAAACGGTTCGAAAGCTCACTCATGCTCTGAGACAAAATATTCACGGCAAAAACCGTTCCCTCTTCCTCCAGCATCTCATGCCCAGAAGCGCGGTGATCAATGGCGATCATCACCAGCGGCGGCTCCGGCGAGATGGAGGCAAAGGCCGAAACAGTGAGCCCGTGGGGATTTTCATAGTTGGGGGATTTAATGGTGACGATGGTCACCCCTGCTGGAAAGTGGCGCAGCGCCTCACGAAATTTTTCTGAACTGATGGTCATACAAAATCCTTTTGATTGACGATGGTGATGCGGTTTACTTTACCCTACTCACAAACAATTACAACCATGCTTACACGAAGTCCGGCACAGGCAGACCCAAAAAAGTGCGGGTGACTTTGGCAATATCGCTCAGGTTATCGATCTGGTTGGCCAGATCGGCGTGGCCCGGCCCGAGCAGCAGCGTGGGCACTGGATTGCGCGTGTGCTGCCGCTGGTTTTTCTCCTCGATGTTGCCGTGGTCGCTGGTGAGGAGAAAGAGCCCGTTTTCATCATCCCAGGCGGCCAACAGCCCGCCCAGCACTGCGTCGATCGTCTCCAGGTGGGCCACTGCTTCGGCCAGCGAGCCGCGATGCCCGACCTGGTCGCTGGGCCAATGCTCAAAAAAGCTGAACTGGTAATGGCGAGCCACGTGGGCAATCTGCTGCCCGGCTTCGGCCAGGGTAAGCAGGGGAATGTCGGTGTAACCCAGGTGATCGCGCCATGCCTGCCCGGTAAAGCCGGGGCTGACAGCACGGCCGTTTCTCAGATCATCCGCCGTCATCAACGCCAACCCGGCCTCGGTGGCTGCCAGCGGCACGGCCGAGAGCAGCCGCTTGCCGCGCGCCACGGCATCGAAGTAGCCCTGCGGGTACGGGGTGATCAGCGCCGCCTGCCCGCCCGCATCCACCACTTCCTGGAAGAGCGACCCCTGGGCAATAACCGCCTGCACGGCCGGATTGGGCTTGGGGCCGTAATGCTCGCCCACCAGCTGCGGCACGTTGCGCCCGGTGAGGATGGTGGCCTGGCCGGTGGCGCTTTGCGGCTTGTGGGGCATGTTCAAATTGGCATCGGTGGGGACCAGGCTGGCCCGCTGGGTGATGATGGGTTCGCGGGTGAGG
>CAUJGI010000425.1 GCA_963169155.1 Chloroflexota bacterium | reverse complement strand
ATGGCATCCCGGCGCTCAACAATCCCAACATGCTGCCCGCCGCCGACGCGGCGTACATGGAGCCGTGGGAACCGGTCTTTGGCATTGCCCTGAACGGCGACGCTCGCGCCTACCCGCTGCGCATTTTGGATTGGCACGAGATGGCCAACGATGTGGTCGGCGGGGTGCCCGTCTCCCTGGCTTACTGCACCCTGTGCGGTGCGGCTATCGCGTACGACGGCCGTTCCACCGACCTGGACGGCAATGAAGTCACCTACACCTTTGGCTCGTCGGGTTTCCTTTTCCGCAGCAACAAGCTGATGTACGACCGGTCCACCCTGACGCTGTGGAACCAGCTCACCGGCGAACCGGTGCTGGGCGAACTGGCCGCCGGGGAGATCCGCCTCAAGCTGCTGCCCATCGTGCTCACCACCTGGGCCGACTGGCAGGCGCAGCACCCAGACACCGTCGTGGTGGATATTCAAACGGGTTACAACCGCATCTACGTGCCCGGTGCGGCCTACGGCGACTACTTCGCCAACGATGAGCAGCTGTTCCGCGATGGGCTGATGTTCCCCGTCTGGCAGCAAAGCGACCGACTGTTCAACAAGGACCACGTCTACACGCTGCGGCTGGACGAGACGCCCAAAGCATACCCGGTGACGGATGTGCTGGCCGAGCGGGTGGTGAATGATGTGGTGGGAGAAACGGCCGTTACCCTCATCGCTGCCGGGGAAATTGTGGAAGTAGAGGGCACCAGCCAGCGGTCTGGACCGGTCACCTACACCTCCGGTGCCGAAATCCGCGCTTTTGCCCGCGGCGAGCACACTTTTGCCCCAGGGCCGGACGATTTTACGGTGGTGGATGAAAACGGCCGTTCCTGGCAGGTCACCGAAGAAGCGCTGGTTGGCCCCGATGGCGAAACGCTGGAGCGCCTCAACGGCCATCTGGCGTACTGGTTTGGCTGGTTCGCTTTTTACCCGGAGACAGAACTGTACGAACGGCCGTAGATTTTAACCGCGAAGGGCGCAGAGCGCGCGGAGGTTTTTACAGGACTTAGCCGCGAATGACGCGAATTTCCGCGAATTCCAACACGGTTTCGCGCTAATTCGCGAAATTCGTGGCTAAAAAAACTGCGTCTGCGTAAGTCCTGTTTAATGGCTCTTCAGAATTTCGCGGAGGAAACACCCTTGTCCGTAGGTCGGATTGGCAATCCGACCTACTTTTCTATTATGGCCTCGGCGTCCTCCGCGCGCTCTGCGTTAAATCTATTCTTTCACCAACCGCAGCGTCACAATCTGGTAAGGAGTGATGGGGAAAGTGACCTCGTTCTGGGTCACGTCCAGTTTGGCCCTGGTTTCCTCCAGCAGGTTGCAGCGGTATGCCGCCGCCAGGGGGAAGCTGGGGCGCAGCGTGACGGGGCCACGGCAGCGTTCGTTTTCATACAGCCGCACGATGAGGCCGTTGCCGTCTTCCGCCTGCTTGATCGTTTCCACCACCACGTTGGGCGCGTCCACGGCCAGCAGCGCGGCACTGCCGGAGCCAGCGCCACCCGCCACGCGCTGCACGATGAGGGGATCGTTGAGGGCGTAAGCGGCCGTTACCGTTTCGCCACGCCAATCGCCCGGATGGGGCAGCAGGCTGTAGGTGAAGTGGTGCGTACCCTGGTCGGCTTCGGGATCGGGGAAAGTGGGGCTGCGCAGCAGCGTGAGGCGCATAACGTTGTCCTGCACGTCGTGGCCGTATTTGCAGTCGTTGAGCAGGCTGACGCCGTAATTGCCCTCGCTGAGATCGATCCATTTGTGAGCACACGATTCAAACCGCGCCCAATCCCAAGAAGTATTGCGATGGGTGTTGCGCGGCACGTTGCCCCACTGCACGTCAAAGGTGGCGGTTGGACTGAGCACATCCACCGGGAAAGCCACCTTGAGCATGATATGCCGCTCGCGCCACTCGATGGTGGTGACAAAGTCCAGGCGGCGCTCACCGCGGGCCAGGTAAATGCGCTGCACGATGTCGCTGTGCAGCAGGCGGCGACGAATTTCCAGCCCCGCACGCAGCGGCCCCGCCTCGATGACGGTGAGGCTGTGGGCCGGTTCGGCCGTCCACACCTTCTCATCATAAAAAATGTCGATGTCCCAGGCGTCCCAGTTTAACGGCCGATCTTCAAATGCCTGAAACAGATTGGCCCGCCCGCCAGCAGGCAGCACCTGCCGCCCCGTTTCCTTGTCCGTCAGCGCGACGATGTCGCCCGATGGGGCAAATTCAACCCGCAGCAGATCGTTTTCGAGAACGGCCGTACCCGCCCCCACTGCCACCGCCAGCAAACCTGCCAACTCCGGCTGCGGCACCTCGCTCACAGCCAGCCCTACCAGGCCATGTGCCGCGATGTGCGACAGCGCGACGAGCGTGCCGTCGGCCACAGGCTGCGTGGCCAACACCGCCCCGTTGGTTACGTCGCGCACAGTTTGCCCGTCGGCGAGCGTTGCGGGCAGCAGCGCCAGGCGTGCCCCACCAAACGCGGTGGGATTGGCGATGGCAAATTCGGCCGTGTCCGGCAACAGCTGCCCCAGCGCCGCCAGCGCCGCATCGCGGATTGGCTCGCCCAGAGCACGGATCATGGCATGGTCGTTTTCGCTGTCTTGGTACACCTGGTTGATTGAGGAGCCGGGCAAGATGTCGTGGAACTGGTTCAGGCACAGCAGCTGCCAGGCGCGGGTAAGATCGGCGTGCGGATAGGTGAACTCGGTCGCCAGGGCGGCCCAGGCGGCCAGAAATTCGGCATCGTGCAGCAGGAATTCGCTTTTGCGGTTATTGCGCTTGGTGCGGGACTGGGTGGTGTAGGTGCCACGGTGGTATTCCAGGTACAGCTCACCGTTCCAGGTGGGCAGGTCGGTGCCCGATTCGGCCTCCAGCTGGCGGAAGAAGTCGATGGCACGGCCGTTTTTCACTTGCGGTGTCCCCGGAAAATCACCCATCTCGCGGAGATTCTCCAACATTTCGCGGGTAGGGCCGCCGCCGCCGTCGCCAAAGCCAAAGGCCATCAGCAGCTGCCGCTGCGACTCTTTCTGCTGCAAGTTTTGCCAGGTGGCCATCACTTCCAGCGGCGTAGCCATGCTGTTGTAAGTGCTGGGGCGCGGCTGAATCCCGGCAAAAGAACCTTCATCCTGGGTAGTGCTGAAATGGGTCAGCACCTTGGTGCCATCCAGCCCCTGCCACCAAAAGCTGTCGTAGGGCATGCGGTTGTACTGGCTCCAGCTAATTTTGATCGTGAAGAAATAATCGAGCCCGGCTTCTTTGATGAGTTGGGGCAGATTCCAGGCATAACCAAACACGTCGGGCAGCCACAGCACGGGCGAATCGGCCTGCGGACCAAAATGCTCGCGGAAAAAGGTGCGTCCCAGCAAAAATTGGCGGGCGAGTGCTTCACCGCCGCTGAGGGTGCAGTCGGCCTCCACCCACATGCCGCCGATAGGTTCCCAACGGCCGTCCGCCACGCGCTTTTTAATCCCTTCAAACAGTTCCGGGTAATCCTGCCGGATGGTGTCGTAAAGCTGCGGCTGGCTTTGCGTGAAATGGTAATTGGGAAACTGCTGCATCAGGTGCAGCACGGTGTGGAAGGTGCGCCCGGCCTTGCGCCGCGCCTGGGCCACCGTCCACAGCCAGGCGATGTCAATGTGGGCATGCCCGCTGGCGGTGATGGTAACGTCCAACGGCCGTCCCGCCTGGGCAATGTCGTTCTGCAAAGAGTGGTGGGCTTCGGTGATGCTGTCGTAGAAGAAACGGCCGTGCGGCTCACGCGTGTCAATCAGGCGGAACGCCTTGTCCAGGCCGCTGTAAAGATACCCCTTGGCCGGTTCGTTGTCATCCAGCTGGTTGGCAATGCCCAGGGCCACCCGCGCCGTGGCCACAAAATCGCGCGTGGGCTGGTCGATGAGCACCACGGCGCAAGATCGCATGAACAGCTGCGTGTGCGGCTCGCGCCCCAGCCAATCCCCCAGACCAGTCCAGCCGTGCAGGGCCAGTTGGTGGGGACGGCCGTCGCGCAGCGCATTCGGCAGCAAGATTTCCTGGTGGTGGCGATCACAGGCAGCGAAGGAACGGCCGTCCACGTACAGCAGCGCTTCGGGATGGCTAAAGTCGCCCGCATCCCCCAACGGCAGGTGCAGCGCCACCGGCGCGTTGGCGGGCCATTCTTCCGGCACGGTAAATGTCGTGCGCAGCACAAAGTCGGTCACCCAGTGGCCCCAATAGCTGTGCGGGGCAATCACCTCCCAGCCGCTGTCATCCACATCAAGGCCGACGGGTGGCGCGGCTTCCGGGCCAGGTAAGGTGATGCAGCGAAACGGGGGAATCAGATGCTGCTGGCGGTACACCAGCGGTTCGATCATACGCAAACGCTGCGCGATCTTCTTGGCGGTCCAACGAGTTTTATGCTTCATCTTTTTTCCTCCAAAGTAACGGTAATTGCCAATGAGCATACATCAAATTGGAGTAAAGATCAGGCCAAAGCTGTGAAAACGGGGCATTTTAGAGGTCAAAAACTAATGGGGCGCAGGTGATGGCCTATGAGAAAAGTGGAGAAAATCAGCGTTCATCGGGGTGAAACCACACCATATTCAGTGGACCGGGGAACAGGTTGGTTCAACCGCCCGCCTGCAGCGAGCGGTAGCGGCTGGCAATGTCAACATAGCCACGAATTTGCGCCCAATATTCGTCGAGGGTCGCCGGGCGGCGGTGCCAGTCGGGATCGGGGAATTGGCGCTGGGCTTCGGGCCAGTTGGCCTCGGTAAGGAACGCTTCGTCCAGGGTACAGCCTTCGTAGTGGGGAAACGGCCGTTCATACACATACCCATCCGCCAGCTGCCGCAGCCGAAAATCGTCGTGCCCGGTGGCGTAAAAACTGTCATCCAGCAATGCGCCAAACGGCGAATTGCGAAGATCAAAACCCACGGGTTGATCGGCATAACTGGCCATCACCTGGTCAATCGCCCCACGTGCCGGATAGACGCGCACCGCCCCGCCCTGCCAGCGGCTCTCAAACGGCTGGTGCAGCAAAATGCAAAAAACGCGCTCTGGAAACTGCTGGTAAAGCAGCTGACCCAGGTTGCGATTTTCCCAGCGCACAAAGCCGGGTGCGTTAAAGTCAAAAAACGGCAGTTGATAATGGGTAAAGGCGTGCGGTGTACCGGTGAGGACCAGGATCTTCTCGCCCCGGTCCAGCACCTCGCGACAAACACGCTCGGCACGATAGGCATCGACCGGACCGTGTGGGTAAATGTGGTGGGCGTTGGCCGGAGTGCGCACGATGGGCGCACCGGCCCAATTGAACTTGTAGCTGAGGTTGAGAATGCGAAACCGGGGCGCGGCCGTGGGCAGCGTGCGGTTAAAGGCCCAGGCGATGCGGTAAATGTCCAGATACTCCTGAAACGCCCAGCCCACGTTGTAGTTAAACATCAACCGCCGCGCCTGGTCTTCATCGTAGGTTTGGGCGGTAACCAGCTGGTCTAGCGCCACCTGGTCTTCGCTGGCACCAAACTCCATGCCCAGGTTGGTGATACCCGCCTGGTACAGCAGGGGAATGAGGCGGTGCATCAGCTGGAGGTTGTGGCGGATGGCGTGATCTTCAGCCAGCAGCACCACGTCACGCGTCTGAAAAACGGTGACGATGTACGTTTCTGGCGTTTGCCAGTGGGTTTCCAGGTACGCCCGCAGCTCGTTGACGGCTTCGGCCGCCAGCGGCGCGGGCGTCTGGAAATGGTTTACTGGTGCTGTCATCGCATTTATTTGAGCTTGAAGGCACCTTTCACCATGTCGGCATCGAAGTAGCCGCCGGTGTCACCAGTGGTGGCATAGCGGTAAACGGCCGCTGTGTAGATGCCACTCAACGTGCTGCTTACCAGGGAAACGGCCATGATGAGCACGATGACGAGGGCAACGGCCGTAACAACCAACGCCACACTGCCGCTCAGCACCGCCAAAATCACCAGCGGAATGCCCAGCAAAATGACGCCAAAGGTGATGAGGCCAAAGATGACGCCGACGCTAAGGTTTCCGGCAATCTGCTCACCCCATGTCTCTTTGAGCAGGCTGCCGCTGCGCTTGACGGCTTCCAGCGGCCCCACATTTTCTACGACCAGCACGGGCACCACCAGGAAGGTGGCAATGTTCCAGACAAAACCCACCAGCGAAACGACAATCCGGCCAATCGTGCCAGAGCGTTCGGAAATAGCCCGCAAAATCGTGCCGACCGTGGCGGCAATGACGGCGTAGCCAAAGATGGTGCCCAGCTTGCTGGTGGCAATGCGCAAGCCATCACGCACCGTTGGGTCGCCGCCCTCCAGCCGGATCATCGCCGCGCCCACCAGGGCGCTGTTGAAGAAGATGGTGACGAAGTACATCACCGCATAAAACAAAAAGGCCACGACGTAGCTAAAAATGCCCACATCGCCGTTGGTTACGGCCGTATCCAGTACCCCGGCCAACACGGTGGGCACGGCAAAGGTGACCATCACCACCAGCGAAGCAAAAAAGGCTATCACCGGGAAAACCATCAACTCTTTGTCGGCCAGCAGCACGCGCCAGCTCGCTTTTACCAATTCCCAACTATTTGTCAGTCGCTGAAACATAACACCCTACCTCCTGAATTTGACCAAAATATGGGTACAACAGTTATCTGCACTTTGGATTCCCGCCTTCGCGGGAATGACACTGCAATACTACGGAAAAGGCGGGGGAATGTTGTAAACGGCCGTCTCCCTACCGTCGGCCCATCACCCATTTTTCCAGCTCAATCGCCCAAAAGGCCAGGCTGCCCACCCCCACACAGATGAGCAAATCGGTGAGGCTGAGGGGAACGGCCGTAAAAAAGTCGCGCACCCCTGGCGTGTAAATCACCAGCAGCTGCAAGCCAATCACCACCAGCGCCAGCCAGAAAAGCGTCAGGTTCGAGCGCCAGCCCAGCTTAAAAGCCGATTCGTAGC
>CAUJGI010000424.1 GCA_963169155.1 Chloroflexota bacterium | reverse complement strand
ACTGAATTGTCAGCTCCCGCTGCACCCGCACCTGCTGCCCCTCCAAATCCTGGGCAATGACAATGAGCGGGTAGGTACCGTCGGCTGGCGGGGTGGCGCCTTCATCAACGCCACCCTCGTAATCGTATTTGTGCCACCCTTCGGCGTTTGGTTCCACCACGCCCTCAAACTCGCTGATGTGCTCTTCGCTGCCGTCGGGCATTTGCAGGAAGACACGCACCTGGGCCACATCTTTAACCAGGTAAAACACGGGCTGCACCCGGTCGTCGATGCCGTCCCGGTTGGGGGTGAAGACCGTTTTGTCCAGGGCAAAATCACGCACATCAGGCAGCACCGGGTCGGCGTCAACGACGATCAGCTCGCCCTCGGCGGTTTCGCTGTCGCCGTCTTCGTCGATGGCGCTGACGATCCAGGTGTAACGGCCGTCTTGCAGCAGCCGCGACAATATTTCCCCTTCAACCTGGTCATCGGGCAGGGTGTACGGGTCCACCACGCCGCTAAACGTCACGCGGTACTCACCCGCACCGCGCGGTTTCTCCTCGCGGAAAAAAAAGCGGTCGCCCGCTTCGTTCTCAAAATAGATAGAAACGGTGGCATTGCGCGAGATTTCGTAGGAGATTGTGGTGGCGTCGGTGTCGCCGTCGGCGTTGGGGCTGATTTGCGCCTTGTCCACCTGCACATTGCGCAGCAGGCTGCTGTCGCCGTTGAGCAGGCGGTTGCCCAGAAAAACGGCCGCAACCACCACCACCAAAGCCACGAGGCCCACCCAAATGAAGGTTGATTTTTGTTTCATCATGGTGCAAGTTTACCAAACGGCCGTACCCACGGCGAACGATGTTTCCGCAACGATCCCCCTACTACAGTTCGGGGAAAACAAAGACAAAACACTCCCATCTGGAGTTGCCCCCGAACTGTTAAAGCATTGCGCCGCACCGGTCGAGCAAGGAGCAAGTTTCTGGCGCAATGCTACCTTGCCCCTGTCTGGTGGCAATGTTACAATGCCGCCGCTTCAACAATCTTCAATAAAGCATTTGTCCACGGATGACGCAGATTTCACAGATTTTTGCCTTTCAATCTGCGTCATCTGTGAAACCTGTGGATTATTTTTAACGATGACAAATTATGGCAGGGATCGTGCCTGGCCTTTTGCTGAAGGCGGCGGCGGCACGATTGCTTTTTTTACGATTTTGCTGGCAGCGGCCGTTTTCCTCTGGTTCCAATTCACCAACTGGGCCACCGGGCTGTTTCTGCTCCTGGCCGCTTTTCTCTGGCTGCTCATCCTCTACTTTTTTCGCGATCCTAACCGGCAAATTGCGGCCCAACCCGGCCTGGTGCTTGGCCCTGGCGACGGCGAAGTGGTAGAAATTGTCACCGAAACTGAGCCGCGCTTTTTGCAGGCCAAAGCGATTCGTATGAGCATGTTCCTGGACATCACTGACGTGCACGTGCAGCGGGTGCCGCTGGCAGGCAAGGTGCTCCTGGTGCAGCATCAGCCGGGCAAGTTTTTGCAGGCGTTTCGGCCCGAGGCTTCAGAAGTGAACGAGTTTATTGCCATGGTGACCGAATCGGCGGGATACGGCCGTCTCCTCACCAAACAAATCGCGGGCATCCTGGCCCGCCGCTGTGTCAACACCCTCCAGCCTGGGGATGAGGTGCAAACCGGCCAGCGCTTTGGCCTCATCCGCTTCAGCTCCCGCATCGATCTCTTCCTGCCGCCCACTGCCACCCTGCTCGTCAAAGTCGGCGATAGGGTGACTGGCGGCATTACCCCCATTGCCCAACTGGCCAAAACCCCATGAATAGTCAATACCGTTACCTCATCCCCAACAGCATCACCTTTGTTTCCCTCACCTGCGGCATTGTGTCCATCCTGTTGGCCGCCACGGGTGAACTGGTCATCGCCGCTGTTCTCATCCTGGCCAGCTTCATTTTGGACCTGTTCGATGGGGCATCGGCTCGTTACTTTAACGCCGGGTCGGCCTTCGGCTTGCAGCTGGATTCGCTGGTAGACATGGTCAGCCTGGGCACAGCGCCTACCATGCTGGCCTTCATGTACCTTTACCTGGCCGATGTGGCCAACACCACCTTCATTGCCGTGCTGGCCGTCTTTTTTGCCCTGGCCGGGGCGTACCGGCTGGCCCGCTTTAACCTGCTGCCACCCAAAGCCAGCGGGCGCGGCGATTCGGCCGGGCTTACCATCTCTTCTGCCGGAGCTACCCTGGCCCTGGCGGTTGTCTCCGACATGACCATTCTCACCTACCAACTACCCGCGAGCTGGGTCATGCCCATCATGGTGGCCTGCGGCATTTTGATGGTGAGCCGCATTCCTTTCCCGTCGTTCCGGGGGGTGTTCAAAGGGCGCGTACGGATTGGTATTTTGCTGGTGCTATTTGCCGTCACCATTGCCTGGGCTACCTTTGGCAAAGCATGGCACTTTTGGAACACGGTTTACCTGGGTTGGGGGCTGGCTCGCGCCGGATATTTGCAAATCTATGAACCATCCAACGATTAGCTGGCAAGACAAAATTAGCGGATCTGGCCTGCATGCCTGGGCGCGCATGACCAGCCGCTTGAGCCGGTTTCAGGTAACCGGGCTGGAGCATTTGCAGGCGGCGCAGGCACGGCAACGGCCGATTATTTTCGCTGCCTGGCACGGTATGACGATGATGCTGGTGGGCTTTTTTGCCAATCAGTACGACCTTACCCGGCTGGTGCTGATTTTGCCAGACGACTGGCGCGGCAGCACCCTGGTGGTATTTGCCAACAAGCTGGGTGTCACTCCCTTCCCCATGAACCTGCACGGTGATGCCAGCATGGCGGCGGCGCGGCAGCTGGCCAACCTGGTGCGCCAGGTCAAAGCCGGGCAAGACGCCTACATCACCCCGGACGGCCCCGATGGCCCGTCATTTGTGATCAAGCCGGGCATCACCTACATCGCCCAAAAGGCAGATGCGACGATTTTGCCGGTGGGGGCGTACACGCGGAACGGCTACCGGGTGCCCCGCTGGGATCGGTACGTCATGCCGTACCCGTTCAGCAAGATTGCCATCCAGATTGGCGCGCCGTTGGTGGTAGCGAAGGGAGAGGATGGGACGGCAGTTTCCACCCATCTCACCCAGCAGCTGCACCACGTCACCCTGCAAGCCGCCGCCAACTACTACGAAAAACCTTTCCCGTGATGAATCATACGCAGCTTTCACAGAAGTCCAGGCACGTCGTCGCCTCGGCGCTTCGCGCCTGGCGACGTTAGGTTGGAGGGTTTTTTCAGTTTTGGGGGTGGGACACCCCCAGAACTGAAAAAACCCAAAAAATCCGCCCGCACGGGGTGCGAAGCACCCTCGTGTGGGCCAGAATCTAGAACTGACATGGCATCTTTATCCGAGCAATCATTGGCATTTCAGGGGAGCGCCCTGGCGTTTTATCATCGCATCTTGGCCCGCACGGTCCGCTGGCAGATTGAAGGCCAGGCCAATATTACCAAAGCCAAGGCCAGCGGACGGCCGTTGCTGTGGCTTTTCTGGCACGAGCAACTCTCGGTGTTTGTCACCTATGCCGTGCGCTTTGTCGGCGGGGAGCGGTTCACCATCGTCACGTTGGGCGGCGATCCACGCGGCGACATTTTGAGCCGCTTTGCCAGCACGCTGGGCGCTACCCCCTACGGCGTGGACATGCAGGGCAATCCGATGGAAGCCGGACGCAAGGTGCTGCGCATCATCGAGGCGCTGAAAGGCGGCAAGGATTCCTTCATGGCCCCCGACGGCCCGGACGGCCCGGCATTTGCGCCCAAAGCGGGCGCCTCTTTCCTGGCGCGTAAGGCGGAAGCAGCGATCATTCCGGTGGGCGGCTTTACCAACCTGGGCTACGCCATGCACCGCTGGGACCATTACCTGATCCCGCTGCCCCTGGCCCGGCTGCATCTGATTTTTGGTGAACCGATTTTTGTGAACAAGCGGGACAAAGAAGAGGTGGTGACGGAACAAATTGTGGGGGCGTTGACGGCCGTTTACCAACAAGCCCGTCGCTAATTCAATCCTCGTTTACCCACAGACAGATTGGGCCAATCTTGGAGATTGGCCCAATCTCGCCAATTTAAAAACGAACGAACCCAGTTTTCGAGTAAACCGCACAAAGTTCTTGAAGGAAAAAAGCGCAATTTTTTTGCGGTTTACTTAAGTAATTGGCAGATTTCACGCTAATTTATTTTGTAGAACTTTCTGCCAATTACACGACTCTGCACCTAAAGTTCGGCCTGCTTTTTCAGCGCCGCCACAAACCCCTCAAAGTTCTCCGTGAGAACCGGCAGGTTGCGCCCAAAAACGGGCAGCAGCAGCCCACTAAAAATTTCTTCCGTATGGAACCGGGTCTGGCCCTGGCCGGTGGGGGTCAGGCTGTGCGTCCGTTCCGACTTAAACAAACCCAGCGGCAGTCCGCCGGTCAGCACCAGCCTGCGGGCGGGTTCAAAGGCCGTCACCGTAACGGGGAAAGCCCGCTCGCTGAGTTTGGTAAAAAACTTCACCTTCTCCCCGAGCGCCAACCGCCCTTCGATGTGATCCATGCTTTTGTCCCAGGCAGGATAGCTGCTGGCATCGGTCAAAATTTGCCACACCTTCTCTGGCGTGGCTTTGATTATTGTTGAGGCGCTGAACTTTTTCATGAGGTCACCACTGTTTGCTTCACGTAGTCGGACAGCGCTTCCCGGTTGAAGTCGGTTGAATGGATGCGCATGGTGCGGGCTTTATTGCCATCCCCCTCCAGCAGACCATACTGGTCCTCCAGCGTCACGCCGTTCAGGAAAATTAGGGAGATTTTGCCCTTGCCCACCACTGTCTGGATATGGTTTTTGGTGGTGCCGTACACCAGGCAATTTTTCCACTTGATGCTTTCGCTGAAGGACGGGCCAGCCGCCAGAATGCACGCTCTGACCTCGAAAAAGAGCGGCGCAATTTCGGCATTGAGGGTGTTCAGATAATCATTTACCACGTCGTTTTTTGAATATTTTGTGTTCATGGATTCCATCTTAATCGTCCTGGACTGGAAATACATTGTAAGAAACGGCCATAAGATTGTCTTGCAACACAGAACTGGCCTCAAAATATTCCAGCGGGGTACTGCCAACCATTTTTTTGAAGGCGTGGTTGAAGTGCGGCTGGTCATAGAAAAGTTCGGCATTGACGTAGCCGATGAGGCGTGGGTTGGCGGAATCGAAGTTGCAGTTTTGTGCCAGGAAGGCATGAACGTTGTCAATACGCTGAAGTTCCTGGCGGCTGAGGCCAAAGGTGGCTTTGTACAACCTTCGTTTGTGCCGGGGCGAATAGCTGCTGAGCCAGGTGGATTCCTTCAGCCCGCCCGAGAGCAGCGGGTAAGGGTTTTTCGGGGTGGCACGGCCGTTTACCACCGCCACCACCTGGTCCGCAAAAGCAGCCAGGTCGGCCACGTCTGGATCCACCCAATCTTGCGCCAAAAAAGTATTGGCCGCGAGTGACTCTGCCCAAAACAGCTCGCCAAATTGCAGCGGCAAACGAGCCCCAAACAGCCGCAGCGGTGTGGCGAAGCTGAGCGTCAGAGCGCGGGTGTGCAGGGTCTTAAACGATTGACGCGGCAGGATCCATTCAGTCCGGCTTTTTTGCTCCGAACCGCGCAGCTCGCCCGTATGCACAAAAAAGAAATCAAAAAATAGCTCGGGAATCAACAGATCGGCAAGGGCTGCGGGCGGTTCGGCTTCAATTAACAGCTCCCAGCAAAAGAAAGCGCCGGTGACCGCGTCCATCTGCTGCTTGTAGAAGGATATGTCCATCGCTCTGTCCTCTGCTGGCGGCTCCCAGAACGGGTGCAAACCCACCAGCGGTCAGCTTCCAGCCCGGTCTAAACCAGGCAGCAGGTCGTTGCAGAGGTCAGAATTATAGTGAACCGGGGGCTTTCTGTCATCGCTGCCAGGCGAGTGAGTGACGTACGGCCGTTCCCGCCAGCAGCCCCAGCCACACCATCAGCGCCAGGGTAAACGGCAGCGTCGTCACCACGCTGATCACGGTGAGCAGGGCACACACCAGCAGCAAAAGGGGCGTTTGCCAGATGTTAAGCAGCAGGAAACGGCCGCAGTTGGCATAGGTGTTCCACATTGACTTGTCAGCCTGCTCCAGCCAGAACGGCCAGTAAAAAAGATTCAGGCTCCCCCACAGAACCAGGGCCACCACCCACACCATGCGCAGCACGTTCCAGACGCCCGCATCATCAGCATAGGCCAACAGGTTGAAGGCGGCCACACCAATCACCAGCAGGTTCAGCGCCCCCCAGCGCCAGGCGGGCCAAAACATCTCGCGGAACGCCTGCCCCACCTCGCGATGGTCCCAAAAGTCGCCGTCCAGCGTGCGGTGGGTCATGGCAAAAAGAACGGCCGTGGCGGGTGGTCC
>CAUJGI010000423.1 GCA_963169155.1 Chloroflexota bacterium | reverse complement strand
CGTACAGCTTGTTGAGCAGGCCAGAAGCGCCCGCCCCGGCGCGCGGCAGCAGCATGGGGGCGCAGCTGTGCCACTGGCTATCCAGGCTGTTGCCCGCAGCGACGGGATTAAAGTAGGCGCATTCGTTTAACGGCCGTTCCCCATCATACCCCCCGACCACATACAAGTTTCCCTTCACCACACCGCCAGTGACAAAGGCGCGAGCCGTCGCCATGCGGGGCAAAATCTGCCAGCTGTTGGCCGCCGGATCAAAGCGATAGGCGTTGTCCAGGTAGCTTTGCCCGTCCCAGCCGCCAAACAGGTACAAAAAGCTGCCATCGGAGAGGACCAGCCCAGCGGAAACGGCCATTGGCAGCGGCGTGGCCACGCGCCAGCGGTTGTTGGCCGGGCTGTACACCTCCACCACGTTGGTCGGCTGGCCATCGGCCAGCTTGCCGCCGGGGATGTAAATTTCGCCAAACAGCTCCGCGCCGGTAATTTCCGTGACGGCCGTGGGCTTGGGCGCGCCTTCCTGCCAGACGAGGTCCAGCGTATTAAAAATGGCCACGGTGTTGGTGACGCCAACGGCCGTTTCCCCACCAATCAGGTACAGGTTCAGGCCGCTGCCCACCAGCGCCATGTTAGCCCGGGCCGCGGGCAGCGGGCGGCTTTGCAGCCAATCATCGGTGATGCGGCTCTCGGCGAACGGTGCGGGCGTGGGTGTGGGTGTGAGGGTGCTGCCAAAAGCCTGGTAGCCAATAAAAACGGCCGCCACCAACAACACCAGCAGCAGGCCAATCGTTACAAGGCGGCGCGGCAAAAAGCGGGGCTGTTCGATTTCCAGGTCGGGAACCGGCTGGGGGGAGACGTGGGTGGGAGAAACGGCCGTTTCCAGGGCAGGGTCTGCCTCGCTGGGTAATCCGTTCGCCGAATTGTCACCCGATTTGGCCGCGTCGTTTGCCCGCGTTTCGGTGCTGACGATGCCGTGAACGGTTACCACCCCTTGCTGTAGAGCCACCGTTGTGGCCTCCGTGCGGGAGGTCACGTCTAGCTTGGTGAAAATATTGCGCAGGTGGACCTTGACGGTGTTTTGACTGATGGTTAATGCCGCGGCAATTTCCTTATTGCCTGCGCCATCCACAACGCATTGCAAAACCTCCAGTTCTCGTTCGCTTAACGATTCGCCTTTCTCTGCCATACAGAAAATGATTATACAATGATTTACGGTTCGTCTGGGGGCGCCGTCGGTACTGCAAAGGACGGTGCAACAAAAGGAGCGGCCGTGTCGGTAATTGGTTCCGTGTTGGTGATGGGCACGGTGTTGGTAATCGGTTCAGACGGGGTGGGCGTGGCCAGCAGACAGTTTTCTTGTGCCTGGGTTCGTTTGGTAGAGAGTTCACCAGGGTTCTGGAGCTGGCTGGCTTCTTCATACAGGCCTTGCGCCGGGCACCAATCCTGGGCGAAGGCGTATTGATCGCCTAAAGAAACCAGCGCGGTAAACAAACGCTCGCACGACGACTGGTAAAATGGCGCGGCCAGGCACAAATCGCGGAAATAATAGGCCGATGTGTCCCAATTAACCCCATAAAACGAAATCCCCTGGGTGTAAAGGCGGGCCCAGGTCTGGTAATCTTTGGCGGCTTGCGGCAAATCGCCCAGCTTTTGGGCCTGGGCCAGGTAATACATGCCCAGCTCTACGTCTTCGCCGCGCACCAGGTCCAGGCCGTAGTTCATGTACGCGTCGTACAACATCTGGTCGGTTTCTTCGCGCTCATAGCTGGGGAACTGTTGCTGGAAGGCAGCCAGGGCGGGCAGCGCCTCTTCCCAAAACTTGGTGGCCACCAGCCGCTGAATGCGCAGCAGCTCTTCGTTGGGGCTGCCGATGGAGCCGGGGGTGGCGGTGGGCAGGCGGGTGGCGGGCGGGGTGACGGTAACGGCCGTAACCGGTGTTGGTTCCGGCGTGGCCCCCAGCCCGGCCAGCGCCTGGTCGTGCAGCTGTTTGGCCTGGGACGAATTGGGATCACGCGCCAGCACCCACTCCAGCCGGGTGATGGCCAGCTCGTAGTTGGCCTGATCAATGTTTTCCTGGGCCAGGGTAAGCTGCCGGCTTAGTTGTTCCTCTTGCTTGTCCACCAGCGCTTGTTGTCCGCTTTGCCAGCCTAAAAAGGCAACCAGCAAAAACCAGCCCACCAGCACCGAAAAGATGATCAGCAGCAGGCCCAGGATCCGTACAGGGCGCCGCTTTTTCTTGGAGGGCATGGATGACTGGTCCACGTTGTCTTTGGTGGGGGGTACCACATCACTCATGGAGCGTAGTATACCTTAATAGGGTGAGGGGGGAAAAGTAAGGCACCCGTAAACCAGCGGCATGATTTAAGAAACTATAACATAACGCCGTATTGGTAGCACCGGCCTTATGCCCAACACGCCACCAGCGCTGCCTACATCACGACCACATCTTCGTCTAGACCTACCGCGCCAAAACAGTACCAGTGCAGGAATTTTGTAAAAAAGCGGGTTATAGGAGTGGGCATCCTCAGGTGCCTGCCGTCCGCATCTGGGGATGTGGACTCCGCAAATTCAGAAATTCGATGTACTAACTTCACTGAAGGAGTTAGCTTTAACCTCAATTTGGAACCAAACCATCTCTTGACACGAGTATTAATAGTGATACCATTTGCATATGGCCTCGGTAGAAAGCATTGTGGCAAGAATGCAGCGTAATCCCAAAGGTATAAGTTTCACGGACCTCTGTAAAGTTTGTGATTACTATTTTGGCGAACCACGTCAAAGCGGCAGCAGCCATCGAATTTACAAAACGCCCTGGCAAGGTGATCCCCGGATTAATATTCAAAGTGACAAAGGAAAGGCTAAAGCGTATCAGGTTCGGCAAGTGTTGAAAGCAATTGATAAATTGGAGGCGTAAAGTAATGCTAAACCAAGATCGGTACACCTATCGCGTTACCTGGTCTGAAGAAGATAAAGAATATGTAGGGCTTTGTGCTGAATTTCCGAGCCTGAGTTGGCTGGATGAATCGCCGGAGGAAGCGTTGCATGGCATTCGGCAGGTTGTAGCTGATGTGGTCACTGACATGGCAGCAAATGGGGAAGATGTGCCAGACCCGATAGCAGTTAGGCAATATAGTGGCAAGTTTTTGGTACGTATTCCCCCAGACCTGCACCGCCGTTTGGTAATAGAAGCGGCCGAAGCCGGCGTCAGCCTCAACCGCTTAGCCAGCACCAAGTTAGCCCAACAAGATTAACGAAGCAAATGACTGTTTTTAAAAATTTTGAGCGTCAAGTCGTTGAGATTCTGGTCAAACCTCACATCTTATTGGAACAGTTAAAAATCGTGCTTGACAACACAGAATCAGTCTCTTTTGAAGACAATGCAGGCGCTGGTTATTTTATAACTGTGGACCATCCATCTCTACCCTCTAGGCGAATTGTGTGTGATAAGCCTTTTGTTATCGGCAAATCCAAGGATGTTCAGTGTGGTTTTGTCGTATTTTTGGAAAATGGGGAGCTAACCCTAGAGTGTCATTCATGGGGTCTCTTGGACATTCCAATAAATTTCCGTGAGAACGCAGTAGAGATTGAAGTGATCAAGTAACTTCTCATTCAATCAGTGTAGACATATTACCTGCTTACTCCGCCCCTAAAAACCACATCTTTGCTGTTTCATCCGTCTTGAAAAAATTAAGCAGCATCGCCGCTACCTTGTCACGGGCGGGGTTGCCGGGGTGGGTGCCATCGTCGGCGAATTCGTCGCAGGCCCAGGTGAGGCCGTCACTGCGCGGCGTTTGGCCGTCGGCCCAGAGGTACGGGCCCCAGCCCAGCCAGGGTGCGCTCACGTCGCCCCGTGCCG
Source organism: Chloroflexota bacterium (assembly GCA_963169155.1). Taxonomy (GTDB): domain Bacteria; phylum Chloroflexota; class Anaerolineae; order Promineifilales; family Promineifilaceae; genus Leptofilum. The sequence goes on along the minus strand of CAUJGI010000423.1, from coordinate 211 downwards.
GATCGTAGTTTAGCTGCGGCGCGCCGTTGATTTGCGCCGCGATGAGCCACTTCACGGCAAAGCCGGAGTGGTAAGCGATGGGCTCCGGGTTAAGCGGCCCGGTGGCGTAGCCGCCATAGATGCGGCTGGACAGGTAAACGATCTTCACGTTGGGGTAGCGTACCTGAATCTCCTGCACGATGGTTTGCAGCTGGCCTTGCAGCACCTGTGG
>CAUJGI010000422.1 GCA_963169155.1 Chloroflexota bacterium | reverse complement strand
TGGTAAAGGCGAAGTATTCACCCATGTTGGCTTCTTGTGCTTCGGGGGCTCTTTGGGCGTCTTGCTGCTCGCTGGTGTAAATCATCAGTAAGTATTTCATGGTTTTGTCTCCTTGTTTGAGTGGATGGTTACGGCCGTTTTTTCGACCCTTCTACCCATACGACGAACAACGATGGCTCGGATCGACACACATCGACAACAAATTTCAAAATTGGTGAAGATTCAGCAGCTAGGCCGCGGCTGTAGATTATTTTTGGCGGGCGGCGAGAGCCGCCAGGATTTCGGCGTGTTTTTCGCGGGTGATGGGATAGCGGCGCACGACGGGAAAGCTGAGCAGCAAAATCACAGCGGGCACGATGCTAACAAAGATACGCATGGCGGTGAGAACGGCCGTTGGCTGCTGCGGCAGGTTGGTCAAATCCTCGGCGTTGATGTACCCGGCGGCTTCCAGGGCAAAATTGGACAGCGCCAGCCCCAGCGAGATGCCCAGCTTTTGCAGGAAGACGAAGAAACCATAATAGATGCCCTCGCGGCGCTGGCCTGTTTCCAGCTCGTCCAGCTCCACCACGTCGGGCAGCATGCTCCAGGGGATGAGGTAGCCGACGCTGACGCCCACACCCGCCAGCATGGCCAGCACCAACAGCAAAGTAAATTGCCCCGGCTGCACAAAAAAGAGGGCGATTTCCACGGCAATCCAAAAGCTCATCCCCACAAAATAGACTTTCTGCTTGCCCCATTTCTGGCTCATGCGCGACCAAAAGATGAGAAAAACAAAGGCGGAGAGCTGCAGGGCAAAGGCCAGCTGGATGAACTGATCTTCCCCGCCAACCCAGTAACGCACGTACAGCAGCATGTTGGCCTGGACAAACTGGATGCACAGCCAGGACATCAAATAGATCGTCACTACATACAAAAACGGCCGATTCCGCAGCGCAATTTTCACCCCGGCCACAAAGCCAGGATCGTTTTCCTCAGAAGCTTCCTTAAAATGGCTTTCTTCCGTGAAGGCAAAGGTGATGAAGTTGCTCACGACGATGACGCCGCCCATGACGGCGGCACTGACGGCATATCCCTGGGTGACGGTGGAAAATGCTTCGATGAGTGCGTTGTGTACAGCCAGGGCAATCAGGCCGCCCAAAATAGAAAAGCTAAAGCGGAACGAGTTCAGGCTGGTGCGTTCGTCGTAATCCTGGGAGAGTTCGGGGGTGAGGGCGGTGTAGGGGACGTTGACGGCCGTAAAGCCTGTATCCAGCAGCAGGGCCACCACCAGGTAATACCAAAACAGTCCGGTATCGCTCAGGTCGGGCACCAGCCATTGCAAAAACCAGGCCAGACCAAACGGCACCGCGCCAAACAGCAGCCACGGGCGGCGACGTCCCCAACGTGTGTTGGTTTTGTCCGTCAGGCGGCCAATGAGCGGATCATTGACGCTGTCCCAAATTTTGACGATGAGGAAGATGATTCCAGCGGCGGCCGGGCGAATACCGGCTACGTCCAGCAAAAAGGCGTTGAGGAAAAAGCCCTGGATGGCCGCCACCAGTGCGGGACCCAGATCGCCAACGCCAAAGGCCAGCTTACGGCCAAAACTGAGCCGGGTGATGGGGGGTGTGGGGGGCGGAACAGCGGGAGCAGCCATTTAAGTGTCCTCAGGTCCAGTGGCCTTCATCGGTCAGACTGTGTTGGGTCAATTTCTATCACGCTTTGACTGGATTGCCAATCAGCGTCCATTTTTTACGACGGCCAATGCGCGACGGCCGTTGCCAACCCATCATCCCCCGCCAGATTGGCAAAAAAGGTGTGCAAATCTCCCTTCAGGCTGGCCAGGTCCGCCAGCGTGGCGCTGGCTTCGGCTGGCGTGAGCAGGCGGCGGGCCTGCAAAAAGTGCAGCCAGGTGGGCATCAGGGTGAAGAGGGCGGCGGCGGGATACGGCCGTATCGGATCATAGTTCAGCAGTTTAGCCAGATAGCGCTGTAGGGTGTCGCTGTCCGGCGCCAGCGGGTGAAAGCTGGCTGGGGCTTTGGGGATGGGTCGTCCGCTGCGCATCAAATCGCCAAAATCCTGACGTGGGTTGAGCTGGCCGGTGCGCCGCTCCACAAAGTAGGTGGGCAGCAAGGCGCGGATGAGGGTGGAACGGCCGTAAGCCACCCCCGCCTCTTTGTGGGCAAAGGTCAAAAACTCAATCATCAGCGCCGCCATGTTTTGCGGCGGATGCTCTGCCAGGTGGGCCAGCTCCCATTGGTATTGCGTGTAGCCAGTCAGGTGAGCCAGGTAGCGGTTTAACTCCGCCACCTCAATCGGTACGATGGTTTGCAGCGCGGTGATCAGTTCGGGTGGTGCCGTGGCGCTGTCTGCCGGGCTGGTCGCCAACGATTGAAAGATCAGGGCATCCATCAGCAGGGCGGTGACCGTTTGCTGCTGCCACTCGCTGGCGGTTTTGTCACGCTTCAGCCTGGTGTGAGCAGTTTGCAGGAGGTGGATGAGACCCGCCAGCTCGTTGTGGTAGCTGAGCATATCGGTGGTGTGGTGGAAAACGGCCGTTTCCGCCACCACCGCCTCGCCAATCGCGTTCAACGCTGCCTGCCGGGCCGCCTCATCCATCTCCCCCAAATCTTGCCAAGAAAGCATCTTTGTCATGACAAACTGACCTCAATTGCATAGAGCTTCATAAATTCTTAAGCGGGCGGGATGCTTCGGGGGATACTTCGGCAGGCTCAGCACAGGCTCTCAGCATGACAACTAAACATGAACTGTCATTCTGAGCGCAGCGAAGAATCCCGCAAGGGTCCCAGAGCAAGTACCTTGCCCACGCCAGGGCTTCACCGATTCTCCAGTAGGCGGGATGCTTCGGAGGACCTCAGCATGACAAGTAGAGTTGCCTTACCGTTTCTCGATACGCCAGCAGCGGTGGATTTTGTCGTTGCGAAAATCTTCCGCAATGGTTTGCTGGGTAATGTCTTGCGCACCGAAGCCGCGAGGCAGGGCCGCATCGTCCATCTGGAAGCCGCGCGAGTTGGTGCTGAAGATGAGTGTCCCGCGCCGTGCCAGGCGGCCCAGGCAGGCGCGAATTAGCTCGGGATGATCGCGATCTACCGAAAAAGAGCCGCGCGCCATGCGTTTGGAGTTGCTAAACGTGGGCGGATCACACACGATGAGATCGTAGCTGCGTGTGTCGGTGGCTAAAAAGTGAAAGCAGTCATCGGCAATGACGCGATGCTGATCGCTTTCGCGAATGCCGTTGTGCTTCAGGTTGCGCACCGCCCAGCCGCCATAATTTTTGCTCAAATCCACCGTCGTGGTGGCTTTGGCCCCGCCTGCTGCCGCATAAATCGTAAAAGAACCGGTGTAGGCAAACAGATTGAGCACCCGCTTGCCGCCCGCTATCTCGCGCACCATCACCCGCGTGGGCCGATGATCCAGAAAAAGACCCGTGTCCAGGTAATCGCTCAGGTTAACCTCGAAGTTGAGGCCGTGTTCTTGCACCAGCCGAACGTGGCTCTGTTTGCCAAACCGTTCGTACTGCTGCTGCAAGCCGCGCTGCACGGCCCTGGTCTTTACAAAAATCTGGCGCGGCGTCACTTCCAGGGCGGCCTGAATCTGCTCAAGGGCGTCCTCGTGCCATGCCTCATCGTCTTCGGCGCTGCGCTCGTACAGCCAGACCACCGCCTCGCCATCGTACCAATCGACGATGAGCGGGTACTCGGGAATGTCTCGCTCGTAGAGGCGGTAACAGCTAATATCATTGCGGCTGGCCCACTTGCGCAGGTGGCGGAGGCGCTTTTGCAGGCGATTGGCTAACATTGTTGGCATCGGAATAGGTCCCTTTATCTAAAAAGCAGGAACACAGAGGTTCGCAGAGAAGTCACAGAGCTTCACAGAGATGAAAAATCTGTTCGCATAATCTGCGCCAATCTGCGTAATCTGTGGATAGCTTCTTGAGTATAACAAAAGGTGGCGGAATGACAGGGTTGATTTTGGCGTGTGATTTTGGCGGGACGAAGCTCACGGCGGCGGTGATTGAGGCAGCCGCCGTAAACCAGCCAGATGCAGCCTGGCGCGGGCAGCTGCGCCGCTTGTCGCCGCCGGGGGCTTCGGCGCAGACGGACATTGAGATGATGATGGAGATGGGGCAGGAATTGTTGGCTGGGGAACGGCCGTCCCACATCGGTATCAGCTTCGGTGGGCCAGTAGATTTCAACGCCGGTGTGGTGCGCCTGAGCCACCACGTGCCTGGCTGGGAAAACATGCCCATCCAGCAGCTTTTTGCAGATGCATTTGGTGCGCCAGCCTGGGTAGACAACGACGCCAACGTGGCCGCATTGGGCGAATGGCGCTTTGGTGCCGGGCGCGGCGTGGCCGACCTGCTGTACGTGACGGTGAGTACGGGTGTGGGCGGCGGCTTAATTTTGGACGGACGGCCGTATCGCGGTTTCACAGGCATGGCGGGGGAAATCGGCCACACGGTGGTAGATCCCGACGGGCCGCTTTGCCTGTGCGGCAAGCGGGGCTGCGTGGAGCGGCTGGCTTCGGGGCCGTACATGGCGCAGGATGTGGCCCTGGCGCGGGGCCTGTCGGTTGCGGCGGTCACTGGCCAGCAGGTGGCGGCATGGGCGGCGGAGGGGGAGG
>CAUJGI010000421.1 GCA_963169155.1 Chloroflexota bacterium | reverse complement strand
GTGGTGCGGGTGCGCTTGTTTAAGTTTATGGCGCGAGTGCCGCTGGCGGGCAGCATTGTGCTGCTGGTGTACGTGCTTGTCAGCCGGGGCAGCCCTGTTTTGGGCCTGCCCGCCGAGACGGCGCTGGGATTTTCGCTGGTGGCCACGGTGATGCTGGTTGAGTGGGCGATTCACGCCTATAAAAAGCCCCTGGAGCGCCTCTTTCAGCTCAATAACGATCCTGATGTGCGCACTATCCAGCGGCTGAGCGAGCGCCTGCTTACTACGCGCGACTTACAGCAGTTTTTGGAGAGCATTCTGGCAGCGACCTGCGAAGCGCTGCGCACGCCAACCTCGTTTGTGGCAGCCATCACCCCGGAAGGACCGCAGCTGGAAGCCGTCGTCGGGTCGCTGACCGACCCAGATGAAATTTTGCAGGATGCGGATTGGCGCCAACTGGCGCAAACGGCCGAATCCAGCAACGGTGGCGAAACCCTGGAAACAGTTGGCGAATTTTTTGTGTGGCGGAATTTTTGGATACGGCCGTTGCACAGCCGCCAGCATGATTTTGTGTTGGGCATCCTGGGCATTCACGCACGCAGCGCCGAACCTGACCTGAGCGACGCCGAAGAGCAAATTTTTAGCCGCCTGCTGCACCAAGCCGCCGAGGCGCTGGAAGACCGTATTTTGCAGCAAGAAATTTTTGCCACCGTCGAGGGGCTGCTGCCACAAATTACCGCATTTCAGCAGCGGCGCAGTGAAGCCACCTTTGGCGGGCTGCCCGTGCTGGCCCAGGAATCACAGCACAGCGCGGTGGTCAGCGACCCGGAATTTAACACGATGGTGCGTGACGCCCTGACCCATTACTGGGGCGGCCCCAAGCTCACCAGCAGCCCGCTCATGCGGCTGCAAATTGTGCAGGAGGCCATGGCCGAGCATGACAACAACCCCACCAAAGCGCTGCGGGCCATCCTCAACAACGCCATCGAACTGCAAAAACCGGAAGGGGAGCGCAACATGACCACCGCCGGCTGGATTCTCTACAATATTTTGGAGCTGAAGTTTGTGCAGGGGCAGCGCGTGCGCGATGTGGCCCGACGACTGGCCATGAGCGAATCCGACTTATACCGGAAGCAGCGCGTGGCCATCGAAAATGTGGCCCGAGCCATTGGCACCATGGAGCTGGCCAGCCAGGATGGGGAAGTGGCCAATGGTGCCGAGGAAGCGTTGGAAGCGGTGGTCGGTGAACGGTAATCGGTGAGCGGTTTGTCTCCCCGTCTCCTTGTCACCCCTTCGCCACTGGCCGTGCCGGATCGCTGCTCCACTCGCTCCAGGAGCCGACGTAGAGACGGCCGTTGCCCAACCCCGCATGGGCCATTGCCAGTAAATTGACGCAGGCGCTAACCCCCGAACCACAGTAAAACGTAGCCGCTCCAGGCGCAATTCTGCCCAGAACAGCCTGGAGCTGAGCCTTCACCTCGTCGCTGGGGCGGAAACGGCCGTCCACCGCCAGATGATTCCCAAATGGCAAATTAACCGCGCCGGGAATGTGCCCCGGCTGGGGGTCCAGCGGCTCAATTTCGCCGCGATACCGCTCCGGGGCGCGTGAATCAATCAGCAGCGGCTGGGTATCCACCTCATCCAGCGTCACCAGCCACTTAGGCTGGGGGCGGCCGGTGAATTGGGCTGGTTCGTTGCGCTTGATGCCAGACGCGGTGGGTAAATTGGCCGCCTGCCAGGCGGGCCAGCCACCATCCAGCACGGCCACGGCGTCGTGGTGCATGTAGCGCAGCATCCACCACAGCCGGGCGGCAATCATGCCGCCCGCGTCATCGTAGGCCACCACCTGGCTCATCTCGTCGATGCCCAGGCGGCTGAACAGCTGCGCCAGACGCTGCGGTGTAGGCAGGGGATGCCGTCCGTGGTCGGTCACCGGCGGGCCGCTCAGATCGTCGTCCAGGTGGGCGTACACTGCACCGGGGATGTGGGCGGATTGGTCGTTTTGGTAACCAACGGCCGTATCCGCCAGGCTAAAACGACAATCTACAATCACCCAATCAGGGTTGCCCAAATTTTGCGATAGGGTTTGCACGTCGATAAGGGTTTTGTACATGGTTTCCTTACTTTAGTGATAAGTAAAAAGTGAAAAGTAAAAAGTTTTTCCCCACTTTTCACTTATCACTTTTCACTTGCTTTCCCCTTCCTACGGTTCCGGTGTGGCCGTAATAAACGGCGGCGGTGAAGTAGGCGTGGGCGGCAGCGGCGTGGTTTCGGGCGGAACGGCCGTTGGCGTCAACGTCGGTGTGGGGGATGGCGTGGGGGAAACGGCCGTGGTGGTAGGCGTGGGGGTTGGTGTCGGCGCGTTGGGATCGATGGTGAAGCTGATGCGACGCGGTTCGCTTTGGACGGCCGTACTGCTATTCTCCAGGCGCACCAGCCAGCTGTAGCTGCCAGGGTTCACCTGAAGGCGAGCGGCCCCGCTGGTGAGGTCGTTGGCCGCCAGCTGCACCGCGTAACGTGTGCCCAGCGTCGGCTCGGTGACGGTGGCCACGGGGAAATCGCCCCGGTTGGTTTGCAGGTAGAGCACAAATTGTTCGCCGGGGGCCAGGGGTGCGGGCCAGTTCCAGCTGTAGGTCACCAGGCTGGTAACCATCCCTTCAAAAGCGGCAGCCGGTTCCTGCACGCGCAAAAGCGGCGCATCGGCGGCGGCAAACTGGTTGCCAAATTCGGCCGTCCAGTACCAGACGCTGGGCGCGTTGAAGTCGGAGGCAAAACCAACACCCACATCGGTGGCGGCGCTGTTCAAAATAATGCGGC
>CAUJGI010000420.1 GCA_963169155.1 Chloroflexota bacterium | reverse complement strand
TGTTGGACAGGCGCTGCCCGGCTTGCCCGCTGATGCGCTCGGCCAGGTTGTTGTTGAACTGTTCGATACGCTCATCAGATACGTCCATCCCTTCGAGGTTGATTTCGGTGGCTTGCAGCACCAGGTGCTCGTCCTGTACGGAGGCGGTGAGGAGGATACGGCCGTTGACCGACCCACCACCATCCCGCCGCTCATGTGTACCCGTCACCTCAATTTGCCCATTCTGCAAATCCACCACCGGGTCGCGCAAAAGCGGATTGGCGCTGGCCGTCAGCGCATCGGCCACCAACTGGGCCACATCGTCTTCATTCAGCTCAACGGTGACCTGAAACACGTCGCTGCCGCGCTCCCGAATAATTTCTACCCGGCCTGCGCCGCAAGCCGCCAAAAATAAACTACCCACTACCAGTAACAAACTTAACTTTACGTGTCGCATGTTGTCTCTCCTGTAAATTTTTATGAGATAGATTGAAAAGGAACGGCCGTTACAACCCTTATACTGCCCGCCAATTGTTATTGATTCCCTCACGAACTGTAAAACTTCTGTAAAACCGTCCATTTTATTGGTAAACCCAATGCGACAAATAACTTCTCTCTATCAACTCTTTATAGTTTCCACACACTTTTGCCTATGATGAGAGGTAATGAAGCAAATGCATGGCAGGCGATTCTGTAGTCGGCACAAAAAAGATTGACGTCAAATCTGCCAATTACTTCATTCTTAGCAAAACAAATCAGAAAACTGTATCGGAGGATACGTATCATGTTCGAAGACAAAAACTTACAAACCACAGGCAAGCGCCTGTTCAATTGGAAATCCATTTTGGGCGTAGGCCTGGTCCTATTTCTTTTGGGCGGACTGGCAATGCTGGTGCAGCCCGCCGCGGCCCAAACCACATCGGGCGGCCTTACCACTGCTGACATCGACTCGCTGCTCTACATGCGCGAAGAAGAAAAGCTGGCCCACGATGTGTACGTGACGCTCTACGATTTGTGGGGTGCGCCGCTCTTCACCAACATTGCCAGCAGCGAGCAAAATCATACCGAGATGATTCTGGCGCTGCTCAACCAGTATGGTCTGGCAGACCCGGCAGCGGGCAATGGCGTGGGTGTCTTTACCAATTCCGAGCTGCAAGCCCTGTACGATGACCTGGTAAGCCAGGGCAGTCAATCGTACGAAGCGGCACTTTTGGTGGGTGGACTTATTGAGGAAGTAGATATTGCCGATTTGCGCGCTGAATTGGCTACCACTAACGTGGCTGCCATTCAGCAGGTGTATCAGAGCCTGCTCAGCGCGTCGGGCAACCATTTGCGTGGGTTTGCCAATGCCTATGAAAACGCGACGGGTGATGTCTACTCGGCCCAATGGCTCAACGATGCTGACGTGGCGGCAATCTTGAGCAGCAGCAACAGCTCCGGCAATGGCAACAGCCAGGGGGCACGTGGCGCTGGCGGCCAGGGAAGTGGGAATGGTGGCAACGGCAACCAGGGCAATGGCGGTAGTCGGCGCTAAATCGAAAATTCGTAGATCTTCTGTAGATTGTTGATCAAAAAAAGCGGTGCTTGCTAGGTGGGCACCGCTTTTTTACGTGTTGTGCGGCGAAAATCCGCAGCGACTCAGGCAAAGGCGAGTTCGGAGGTGGGGGATACGGCCGTTTCTCGCATCACCACCCGCATCTGAATTCCATTTTCCGGGATGAGCGTAATTTGGGCCTTGTAGGGCACCGGTTCGCTTTGGGCTACGGCCAGGCGATATGTTTGGGCGATGGTAGCCAAAAGCAGCTGGGCTTCCATCATGGCAAAGGCATTGCCGATGCACACCCGCGTCCCGCCGCCAAACGGCATGTAGGCAAACTTCGGCAGCGACTTTTCAATCTCTGGCGTAAAACGCTCTGGCTTAAAAGCATCCGGTTCATCGAAGTATTGTGGCAAACGGTGCATGACGTACGGCGAAACAAAAACCGTGCTGCCTTTGGGGATGGTATAGCCGCCGATTGCCACGTCGGTCAGGGCGGTACGGCCGTTTAAAATCCAGGCCGGTGGGTAAAGCCGCATCGCTTCTTTGATGATTTGCAGGCTGTAGGGCAGGTTGGGCAGGTCGGCCAGGGTGGGCTGGCGGCCTGCCAGCACGCGGTCCAGCTCCTCATGCAGTGCAGCTTCCACGTCGGGATGCTGCGCCAGCAGGAACCAGGTCCAGCTGAGGGCGTTGGAGGTGGTTTCGTGCCCGGCAGCAAACAGGGTGGCGACCTCATCGCGCAGCTGTCTGTCGTTCATAAACTCGCCCTCTTCATCCACGGAGAGCATGAGCATGGAGAGCAAATCGCCCGTGTCTTCTACCTGGCCGTTTACGGCCGTTTGCCGCCGCCCGACGATAATCTGATCCATCACCTGGTTAAACTGGGCCGCAGCCTTGTTGCGCAGGCGGTTATCGGCCGTAGGCACCCAGCTGGGCAGCGAAAAACCGCGCTGGTAATCCCGGTTGGAGACGGCCTGTAGATCGTGCATGGCGTTGGCGATAGCAACGGCCGTATCGCCCGACCCGGTAATGGCATCAGCATCAAACAGCGTTTTGGAGACGATGAGCATCGTCAGGTGCATCATCTCCTCGGTGATGTCGACCACTGCGCCATCTTTCCAGCCAGCCATGATTTTATTCGCATAATCAACCATTACTTCGGCGTAATTTTGGATGCGCTTGCTGTGGAAGGCAGGTTGGGCCAGCCGCCGCTGCCGCTTGTGGAAGTCGCCGTCGCTGGTGAGCAGGCCATTGCCCAGGAATTTGCCCAAAATTTGTTTGTCCAACCGGGCTTTCTCAAATTTGTCGCCCTGGGTTACCAGCACCTCGCGCACCAAGTCGGGATGACCAACCAGGTAAGTGTGCATATTGGCCAAGCGAAAGTAGACCAAATCGCCATACTTTTTGACGCTTTCCAGCAAAAAGTTGGGTTCATCGTCGCGGAACTGGTTGGCACTGCCTAAAATGAGTGAGCCTTGGGGGCCAGACGGCCGTTTAACTGCCATGGTGTTTACTCCTTTCTAAAACCTTGAGCCGGTTTTATTTGCAAGATAATTGACATGTTGTTGAATATCCGATAGAGTGTTGCCGAAATAATAAATCGGTTTTACTGGTTGTCAAGCACGAACTGCAACCTTCTGTTGTTTTATCGACAGGTGTTGTCTAATCAACAAGGAAAATCATGGACAGACGCAAAAAACGCAGCCGCAACATGCTGGGGCAGGCTTTGCTCGAACTGGTGCGGGAGAAAAAATTTGAGCAAATCACCATTCAAGACATCACCGACCGGGCCGACCTGAACCGGGCCACGTTTTACCTGCACTACAGCAGCAAAGAAGAACTGCTGGCCGACAGCCTGGAAGCGTATTTTGATGAACTGGTCCAGCAAATTAGCGCCAAAACGATGAACAAACCGCTTTGGGAAAATCCTGAAGCGGACGAGCTGGTGTTTGTCCACGTGGCCGAACATGCGGATTTGTATCGTGTGCTGTTGGGGGAAAATGGCCTGGGCTACGTGATCAATCGGGTAATTGACTACATTGCCCAATATAGCGAATTACAGCTGCGGGTTGGTTTGGCAACGGCCGTTCCCCAAGCGCCCATCGAAATTATGGCCCGGCACGTTGCCGGGTCGCTCTACGCCATTATTACCTGGTGGCTGCTCAATGATATGCCCTATCCCCCCCACCAAATGGCCCAAATGACCACTCGACTCTGCGTCACCGGCACGGTGCCTATCACTGAGCGATAAAAAAACCGGCTGGCTTTTCAACCAACCGGTCTCATTAAAACTTAACCGCAAAGCACGCGGAGAACGCTAAGATTTTCTCTTAAAATCTCTTAACGCTCTGTCCTCTCTGTGACAAAAAATCTAGCTGGCGCGAGAAACGGCCGCTTCCAAAGCCCGCCTTACAAACACAGATGCCATCTGCTGCCGGTAGTCGGCGCTGGCGTGGATGTCACCCAGGATGTCGTCGGGGTCCAGATCGTTGGTCACGGCGGCGGCTGCGGCGGTCAGCGTGGCGCTGTTCAGCGGCTGACCCACCAGGGCGGCTTCCACCGAACTGGCGCGGGTTGCTTTCGGCGTCAGCCCGCCGATGGCCACGCTGGCGGCGGCGCACACCCCATTTTCAATGGTCACTTGGGCCGCCGCGCCCACCATCGCGTAGCGCGAGGCGGGGTTGGGCAGCTTGGCGTAGGCCGAACCGGTGTTGGCCGCTTCGCTGGCCACCGATACCGAGGTGATGATCTCGCCCTCGTCCAGGGCCGTGGTGAACAGGTCCACAAAAAAGTCATCGGCGGGGATGGAACGGCCGTTGGTGTGGATCGTCGCTCTCAAGGCCAGCAGCACCGTGGGCAGGTCCGAGGCGGGATCGGCGTGGGCAATGTTGCCGCCCACCGTGCCCCGGTTGCGTACCTGCGGATCGCCAATCTTGCCCGCGGCCTCAGACAGCGCCGTCGGCACGTCGCCAGATGCGGCCACCATGGCATGGGTGGTCAGGGCGCCAACCGTCACACCGCTGCCGTTGCTGGAAATGCCCTTCATGTCTAAACGGCCGATGTCAACCAGCGCACCCGGATCGGCCAGGCGCAGGTTCATCACCGGGATCAGGCTGTGGCCGCCTGCCAGGAATTTGCCGCCGTGCTCCTGTACCAGGGCAACAGCTTCATCGGGGGAGCCAGCGCGGTAATAATCAAACTTCGGTGGATACATTAGTGACCTCCTCCATTGGCAGCGTGGATGGCTGCGTATACTTTTTCGGCCGTCAGCGGCATGTCGATGTGCTGTACCCCCAGCGGAGCCAGGGCATCCATCACCGCGTTCACGATGGTCGGCGTTGAGGCAATCGTGCCCATTTCACCCACGCCCTTCACGCCCAGCGGGTTGTGCGGCGAGGGGGTGACGGTGCGGCTGGTCTGGATCATCGGAAAGCCGTCGGCGCGGGGCATGGTGTAGTCCAGCAGCGAACCGGTGACCAACTGCCCGGTCGAGTCGTAATGGGCACCTTCCCACAGCGCCTGGCCGACGCCCTGAGCAATACCGCCAATCACCTGGCCGCGCACGATCATCGGGTTGATTACGTTACCCACGTCATCCACCGCAAAATATTTCTGGACGGTGATGTGACCGGTTTCCTTGTCCACTTCCACCTGGGCGATGTGGGCGCTGTTGGGGTAGGTGAAGTTGGCCGGATCGTAGTAGGTGTCCTCTTCCAGGCCGGGTTCCATGCCTGCGGGCATGCTGTGGGCCGTGTAGGCGGCAAACGCCAGTTCACCAAACGATTTGGCCTTATCGGGCGACCCTTTGACGTGGAAATTGCCGCTGGCGGCGTCGAAGGCCATGTCGGCTTCGTCGGCTTCCAGCAGATGGGCGGCCAGTTTCATCATCTTGCCACGCACTTTTTCGGCGCTGCGCACCAGGGCCGAGCCACCGACGGAGGTGCTGCGGCTGCCGTAGGTGCCCATGCCGTTGGTGATAACGGCCGTATCCCCATGCGAAATATCAATGTCATCTGGTTTGATGCCAAACTGGTCGGCCACAATCTGGCGGAAGGTGGTGTCGTGTCCCTGGCCGTGGCTGTGTGCCCCGGTGAGCACCGTTACCTTGCCCGTGGCGTGCACGCGAATCGAGCCGCTTTCCCAGAAGCCCGTCACGCCGCCCAACGCGCCAGCCACCGCGGAGGGTGCCGGACCGGACGCTTCGATGCAGCCCGCCACGCCAATGCCGACGAGACGGCCGTTCTGGCGCGCCTGTGCCTGTTCTGCCCGCAGCTGGGCATAGTTGGAGAGCTTCTCCGCCTCGGCAAACAGCCCCTGGTAGTTGCCGCTGTCGTACTGCAAAGCAACCGGCGTCTGGTACGGGAAATCCTCGGCGGGGATGAGGTTCTTCTTGCGGAATTCCACCGGATCCATACCCAGCTTTTGCGCCGCCAGGTCCATGAGCCGCTCCACCACGTAGGACGCTTCTGGGCGGCCAGCACCGCGGTAGGCATCCACCCACACGGTGTTGCTGAGGGTGCCCCACATGTTGCCGTAAATGCCGGGGATCTTGTACAGGCCAGAAAGTAGGGTGATGTAAAACGCGGTGGGGATTAGGGGGGCGACGATGGAGAGGTACGCGCCGTTGTCGGCCCAGGTGTTCACATCCAGGCCGGTGACGGTGCCGTCATTTTGGACGGCCAGCCGGGCTTTGGTAACGTGATCGCGGCCTTGCGTGTCGGAAACGGCCGCTTCTGACCGTGTCGAGACCCATTTCACCGGGCGGTTTAGCTTGCGTGCCGCCCACGGCACCAAAATTTCTTCCGGGTAGTGGGGAATCTTGCTGCCAAAACCGCCGCCTACGTCCGGGGAGATGAGGCGCAGTTTGTGCTCGGGAATTTGCAGCGTGAAGGCACTGATGACCACACGGGTCAGGTTGGGGTTCTGGCTGGTGGTCCACAGCGTCATCTCTTCGGTGAACTCATTCCACTGGGCAACGGCCGCACGTGGTTCCATCGCCGTGGCAATCAGCCGCTGGTTGATCAGGTACAACTCAATGATGTGGTCCGCTTCGGCAAACGCCTTGTCGCGAGCCGCCTTATCGCCAATTTCCCAGGTGTAGCTCAGGTTGTTGGCAATTTCGTCGTGCACCAAAATGCCCGCGTCCATGGCGGCTTTGGCGCCAATGGCTGCGGGCAGCGGATCATAATCCACTTCGATCAGGTCCAGCGCATCGTAGGCAATGTAGGGGGACTCAGCCACCACAATCGCCACGCGGTCACCGACGTGGCGCACTTTGTCCACTTGCAGCGCGTACTGCACGGGAATTTTGATGTTGGGCACTTGCCAACCACAAGGCAGGGCACCCACGCCATCGTTCAGCAAATCTTGCCCGGTGAAGACGCCCAGCACGCCGTCTAGCGCTTCAGCGGCGGATGCGTCTATGCTGTTGATTTTGGCGTGGGCATAGGGGCTGCGCTTGATGGCCAGGTAAACCATGCCGGGGAGGGTCAGGTTGGCCACGTAACGGCCTTTCCCTTGAATAAAACGCGGGTCTTCAACCCGCTTCATGCTTTTACCAACGTAGTTACCCATTAGTCACCTCCACCTGCGGCGGCCGCAGCCAGCACGGAACGGACGATGTTCTCGTAGCCGGTGCAGCGGCAAATATTGCCATCAAGGCCGTGTCGTACGTCTTCTTCGGTTAAGTTGGGGTTGTTCTCAACGAGTTTGGTGGCGGCCATGATCATGCCGGGGGTGCAGTAGCCGCACTGTAGACCATGATTGTCCCAAAAGGCTTGCTGCATGGGGTGCAGGTGACCATTGTGGGCCAGCCCTTCGATGGTGGTGATCTCGGCACCATCGGCCTGGAGGGCCAGGGTGGCGCACGATTTGACGGCCAGGCCATTCATGTGAATGGTGCAGGCGCCACACTGGCCGGTGTCGCAGCCGATGTTAGTGCCCGTCAGGCCCAGGTGATCGCGTAGGAAGTGAACGAGGAGGGTGCGGGGTTCAACCTCTCGCTCAACTAGCTTCCCATTTACGGTTACACTGACTTTCATAGAGCCCGTCTCCTTCCTGATAGGTGCGCATGGGGGTGCGCTGTTGATAAGGTTCATCGATGAGGCTGGGGGGGCGCAACGGCCGTTTGCCTCAAAGCTAACAAAAAAACCAGCTGGGAATCAAA
>CAUJGI010000419.1 GCA_963169155.1 Chloroflexota bacterium | reverse complement strand
CTCGGGCAGCACGTTTGACGTGGACATCGGCTTCCGCTGCGCCCAGGATTTACCCTAAGTAACCGTTACCAAGATTGGACCAATCTTGAAGATTGGTCCAATCTAAAAAACGGCCCGGCAAGTTATGTTTGCCGGGCCGTTCCTTTTATTCCTCCGGCGGCTTTTTCTCCACCCTGGCCTCATTGCGCTCTGCCTCACGCAGCTTTTCCAGCGTCCCCACCCGCCGGGCAATGTCTTGCATGATCAGCAGCGCCTGCCCCACCACCTGCTCCGTCGTCATGTCGCCGCGCGTCCACCGCTTGATCACTTCATCCAATGTGTAGCTTCCCATCTGGCACTTCCTCCGTAAATTGATGTGGCCACAAAGGGCACAGAGAGTTGTGAGTATTGGCCTGACTTCTCTCTGGCCTTTACCGTGTTATGAACGGGTTATAGGTATGGTGAGGTAACGGCCGTTCCCCTCCAGCAGCGTCGAGGTGAGCAAACCGCACTGCCAAAGAGCCCTCTTCCCAAAGAACCACAGGCAGCCAGAATGAGCCGGCAAGTTGCACCGCCAACATTGAGCTTACGGGTGAAAACTGTCTTGTTGGAATAACTGGCTGATGTGGCACGGCCGTTACCGCACCAATAGCGACATTTTACACGGTATCGTCAATTGTGTCAATAGGGAAGTTTGGCTCTTTAGGAACTCAGGAGGGCCACAAACCGTGAAACGTGAGCAGAGAGGCATCACGTTTCACGTTTCACGCCAGGCCCACGAAAATTCGAAGGGCTGAGATGTTACGGCCGTTCGCCCCCCACTTCGTAAGCAAACCCGGCCCGCTCGGCCACCAGACCCAAATGCTTGGATGTGGCCCGGCTCGGCTCGTAAGCCCCTTTTTCCCACTCACTGATTGTTTGCTGGCGTACGCCCAACTCTTTGGCCAGCTCTCCCTGGGAAAGCCCCAGATGTTGGCGCATCGCCTTGATCATGTCACCGCTCCACAAAACGGTATCGCCCTGCTTCTTCACGGTATACGTCAGCTGCGCCTTCTCAAAGCGAATCGATTCAGCGGCCAGATCAACCGCCACAACGTGATACCCGGCATCCATCCAGGCCGCTGCCTGCACCGCCCCCCGGCTGCGGTTGCTCCACCAGCCCACCCGCGCACGGGCGCTGCCCGGCAGGCTGGTTTCCAACAGCTGCTCAATTTCTGCCAGGGTCAATGAAACAGGCCGACCCGCCTGCTCCAGCAAAAAAGCATACAAGGAATAATATTTGCTGCCGGGTTTCATGAGTTGGAATTATAGCAGGCGTGCCGCAATGCGGGAAACGTGAAGCTGATTACCGCGCAGCAGCACATCAACCCATCGCTGGCAAATTTAAGGCGAGAATCAATTGACATTCACGAATATCGTAATAAAATCGCGACGCAACAACGAGGATCGTAAACATGGATCGATTGGATTACGAAATCCTGTCTGTTTTACAGCGGGATGGTCGCCGATCATTTACAGAAATTGGCAAAGCAGTGGGCGTCAGCGAGGGGACCATTCGCAAGCGCGTGATGCGCCTGGTGGATGACGGCGTTATTCGCATCATCGGTCTGGTTGACCCCCATTTGGTGGGCTTTGATGCCCCAGCCATGATCCAAGTTTCAGTTTCCCCACCCCACCTGGAAGAGGCAGCGCAAGCCATTGCACAATTCCCAGAAGTCAGTTATTTATTGATGGTATCCGGTGAGTTTGATCTGATAGTGGAAGTCCGCTGTCGCAACCGGGAGCATCTCGCTTCGTTTATTCGGGATCAGTTACAAAAAGTACCCGGCGTGCAGAGAACCGTCTCTTCGCTGGTGTTACATACGTACAAACTGGCCGAGCCAAGCATTCTGGACTTTATAGATGAAGAGGCAGCAGCGACACCCTGATCCCACCTATAAAAACATATCTTTTCACATCTGGAGAAAAAACGTTGTCCATTAGTGTAAAGCTTGATCACGTTAAAAAGCAGTTTGGCGATTTTACGGCCGTTCACGACCTGGAGCTGGAAATTGCCGATGGTGAATTCTTTTCCATGTTGGGTCCCAGCGGCTGTGGCAAAACCACCACCCTGCGCATGATTGCCGGTTTTGAGCAGCCCACCAGCGGCGAGCTGTACATCATGGGGCAGCCGGTGGCTGGCATTCCCGCCTACCGCCGCCCGGTCAACACCGTCTTCCAAAATTACGCCCTCTTCCCCCACATGACGGTGGCCCAAAACGTCGCCTTTGGCCTGGAAATGGCCAAAGTCCCCAAGCCCGAAATTGAAAAGCGGGTGAAAGACGCCCTGGCGCTGGTGCAAATGAGCCCGATGAGTGAACGCAAACCCAGCCAGCTTTCTGGGGGGCAGCAGCAGCGCGTGGCCCTGGCCCGCGCCCTGGTGAATCGGCCCAAGGTGCTGCTGCTCGATGAGCCGCTCGGCGCGTTGGACCTGAAGCTGCGCAAAGCGATGCAGCTGGAACTCAAACAAATCCAGAGCGATGTGGGCATCACCTTCATCTACGTCACCCATGACCAGGAAGAGGCGATGACGATGTCTAACCGCATTGCGGTGATGAGCAATGGCTACGTGCAGCAAATTGGTTCCCCACGCGAGATTTACGAACATCCGCAAAACCGCTTTGTGGCCGACTTCATTGGCGAGACCAACTTCCTGGAAGGCAAAGTGGAAGAAGTCAACGGCGTGGTGAAGCTGGCCGTCGGCAATTCACACGTAATCGGCCGTTCCGACCAGGAATTGTCGCTGGGCCAAAAAGCATACCTGGCCATCCGGCCCGAAAAAATCAACATGTATCCCCCCGGTAAAGTGACCGTGCGCGATATTGAGCTGGATGCCGAGCAGATTGCCGACGTCTTTGGCGGGCGTGTCCCGTCTGGCCCGTTTGACATCAAACAAGTGCTCAAGCAGGAGCACGAGAGCATGTACGTGAACGGCAACGTGGCCGAAGCGATCTACATCGGCACCGATACACGTTACCGGGTGACTATTTTGGGCGATCAGCAGCTGTTTGTGCGGACGCAAAATTTTGGCGACCGGTACGACACCACGTTTGAGGTGGGCGACGAGGTGCTGCTGCACTGGCCGGCCGAAAATGCCCGCATTTTAACGGAGTAACGCATGGGCACAATTTTAATGGCTCCCATGGAAGCTGGCCCCAACCTGATGAAGCGGTTGGCGGCCTATTTGGGCTGGTTGGGTACGGCCGTCTGGCTCATGCTCCTCTTCCGCTGGATCACCTTCAGCGCCTTCGACTGGACGCCGCTGGACCTGGAGCTGGCCCTTGCCAACCTGCCGCCCATTACGGCCTACCTCTTTTACGGCGGCATGGCCGCCCTGGACTTTGTCATTGCCTGGCTGCTGTTTCAGGAAAAACCGCTGGGTTCGACGCTGGGGCTGGCGCGTGGTGTGATTGGGGTGATTACGGCCGTTACCTACTACTTCACCGTGGGCGACTTTTACGCCGCCTGCTTTTTGCTGGCCGCCAGCGGCATGCTGGTGCTGCTCATCACCCAAAACACCGGCTGGGTCATCAACTACCCCGCCGCCTTCTGGCTGGCGATCTTTTTTGTGCTGCCCAACCTCATCGTGCTGGCCGTCAGCCTGGGCGAACGGTCGCTGAGCGGCACGGTGGTTTACCCGGAATTTAGTCTGCGCAACCTGGGCAGCTACTTTGATGATTACGGCCGTTTCTTCTCCACCATCAACGGCCAATATTTGTATTTACGCATACTCGGCCGTTCCGTCTGGCTGGCCTTTCTCAACACCACCATCTGCCTGCTCTTTGGCTACCCCTTTGCCTACTGGATTGCTCGCCAACCGCAAAAATATCGCAACCTGCTCATCTTCCTGGTGATGATTCCCTTCTGGACCAACTTCCTGGTGCGCACCTACGCCTGGATGCTCATCCTGCGCGACTCGGGCATCATCAACAACTTCTGGACCATCACCCTGCACGATCTGGCCGTGGGTTTGGCGAGCAGCAGCCAGTTTTTTGCCTGGCTGGCCGGAATAACTGAGAACACGCTGCCGCTGTTGTTTAATCAATCGGCCGTTTTCCTGGGACTGTTCTACGGCTTTTTCCCCTTCGTCGTCTTGCCGCTCTACAGCAACCTGGAAAAGCTCGACTGGACTTTGCTGGAAGCTGCCGCGGATTTGGGGGCCAACACCTGGTACCGCACCACGCGCATCCTGCTGCCTCTCACCATGCCCGGCATTGTTGCCGCCGCCATTATTGTGTTTATTCCCTCGCTGGGCTCTTACGTCACCCCAGACCTGCTGGGGGGCGGTAAAGTGTCTTTGCTAGGCAACCTGCTGCAGCAGCAGTTCATGACCGCCCGCGATTGGCCGTTTGGCTCGGCCATCGGTTTTATCATGATGGCCATGATGCTGCTGTCCATCGTCATTTACTTCCGCGTGGGCGGACGGGAGCAATAAGATGAGTGCCACAACCTTTCCAGGTCGATCCGCAGCGGCCAGACCCTCCACACGCAGCCGCCTCCAAGCCACCTTCAACAAACGCGCTTTGCTCTGGCTGGCCATTGGTCTCTTCCTGTTTCTCTACATCCCCATCCTGATTTTGATCATCTACTCCTTCAACGACAGCAGCCAGATTGGCCTGTGGGCCGGCTTCAGCCTGCGCTGGTACGGCGAGCTGTTTCGCAACCAGGCCGTGCTGGATGCGCTGAAGTTGAGCCTGTGGGTGGCCCTCTGGTCTACCCTCATCAGCACCTTTTTGGGCACACTCACCGCCCTGGCCCTGGAGCGGCACAACTTCTGGGGCAAGATCACCTACGACGCCATTCTTTATCTGCCCGTCATCATTCCCGACATTGTGATGGCCCTTTCCACGCTGCTCTTTTTTGTGGTGCTGGGCGTGGCGTTGAGTAAATACACCATCCTGATTGCCCATGTTGCCTTCAACATTTCCTTTGTGGCCATTGTGGTACGGGCGCGCCTGGCCGACATGAACAGCACGCTGGAAGAAGCCGCCGCCGATTTAGGCGCCAACGAATGGCAAAGCTTCCGCCGCGTCACGCTGCCGCTGCTGATGCCGGGCATCATTTCGGGGGCGCTGCTGGCCTTTACCCTGTCGCTGGACGATTTTGTGATTACCTTTTTTGTGGCCGGGCCAGGCTCGACAACCTTGCCAGTACGGGTCTACTCAATGATCCGCTTTGGCCTGACACCAGAGGTCAATGCCGTTTCAACCTTGATGTTTTTGGGTTCTACGCTGCTCGTTATCATTTCACTGGTGCTGCAGCGACGCTAGGGGAAGTGTGTGTGGAAACGGCCGTCTTCCCCCCAGTCTCGGCCCTTTCCACGCTGTTTTCAGAGGGGACGACATGAATGAAGACCGTAGGTCGGATTGGCAATCCGACCTACATTTACGTAGGAGACGACATGCGTGGTACACACCGCCATGGATGGAAATTTGTGGCCCGATTTGGTTAATCGGGCGGCGATTTACCAAATCGCCCTACAATCTCAAAGGAGAAAGAGAATGAAAAAACTGTTTTTAAGCTTACTGCTCATCTGGCTCTTGGCTGGCTGTGGCGGCGGTCCCGGCGGCGGCCCAACGGCCGACACTGAAGAAAGCAGCACCGATGCCAACGGCGAGGTGCAGCTGGCCGAAGAACTGAGCGACTACAACTGGTCCGACTACATCGACGAAGAAATGATTACCCGGTATGAGGAAACATACGGTGTCGACGTGATCTACGACACCTTCGCCTCCAACGAAGATTTGCTGGCCAAACTGCAAGCCGGGGCCGAAGGGTACGACGTCATCTTCCCATCTGACTACATGGTATCCATCATGATTGACCTGGGGCTGCTGTCTAAGATTGATTAGGCCGATCTGCCCAAATTCGCCAATATCGACCCGCAGTTTGTGGGCGCGCCTTTTGATCCCAACATCGAGTACTGCGTTCCCTACCAATGGGGCACCACCGGCATTGGCTACCGGGCCGATGTGGAATTTTTCCAGGAAAATCCACCCAACAGCTGGGCCTATGTGTTTGAACCAGAGATGTTGGAGCAATACGCCGATCAAGGTATCAACGTGCTGAACGATCCACGTGAGCTGCCCGGCTCGGCCCTCATCTACCTGGGGTATGACCCCAACACCACCAACCCCGACGAGCTAAACGCCGCCCGCGACCTCATCCTGGCGGCCAAGCCATACTGGAAAACGTTCAACAGCGAAGATTACGACAACACGCTGCTGATTCCCGGTGAAGTGGCACTCACCCAGGGCTGGAGTGGTGATGTGGCCAACGCTTACTGGAACACCTACGACGATGAAGCCGAGGATGGTAACTGGTATTACAGCATTCCGCAGGAAGGCGCGGTGAAATGGCTGGACAACATCTGCATTACGGCCAGCACAAACCGGTACGAGACGGCGCTGCACTTTATGAACTACATGCTGGAGGCCGAAGTAGCCGCGGCCGTAACCAACTTTACCTACTACGCCAGCCCTAACGAGGCGGCCAAAGAGTTCATCCTGCCCGACATCTTGGAGGATGAAAGCATCTTCCCACCCCAAGACGTGCAGGACAAACTGGTCTGGCTGACAGAAGTGGGCGAGGATGCATTTTTGTATGATGAGCTGTGGACGGCCGTTAAGTCTTCCCAGTAGTTTTTGAGTAAAAAGTGAAAAGTAAAAAGTGAGAAGTGGTCTACTTTTTCACTTTTTACTTTTCACTTATCACTTTTCACTGCTCCTCCCACACCTGAAAGGATCGCACCAATGCGCATGTACATCAATGGCGCGTTTACCTCTGGCAGTGCCAGTGACGAAATCACGGTGATTAATCCGGCAACGGAAGAAGTTTTAGACACGGTGCCAATGGGAACGGCCGTTGACATCCACACGGCCGTTGCTGCCGCCCAATCCGCCTTTCCCAACTGGAAACGTACCCCCGCCGTCGCCCGCGCCGCGCTGCTGCACGAAGCCGCCCGCAAAATGCAGGCCCACGCCGAGGAATTGGCCCACCTGCTCACTGTTGAAGAAGGCAAGCCGCTGGAAGAAAACGAAGAAGAGATTTTCTGGACCTACGACACCTTCAACTACTACGCGGAACTGGGACGGCACGAACGCGGCCGTTTTTTGCCGCCGGGCGACCCTGATCAGCTGAACTTTGTCATCAAAGAGCCGTACGGCGTGGTGGGCTGCATCATTCCCTGGAACTTCCCTCTGCTGCTGCTGGCCTGGAAGCTGGCTCCGGCATTGGCCGCGGGCAATACGGCCGTTATCAAACCGTCCGAATTCACCCCCCTCTCCACCCTCAAGCTGATGGAAATCGCCTTCGACCACTTCCCGCCCGGCGTGGTGAACGTGGTGACGGGCGCGGGAGCCACCGGCGAAGCCCTGGTGCGCCATCCCGACGTGCCGCTGGTTGCCTTTACCGGCTCGGTGGCCACCGGGCAGCGCATCGCCAGCCTCGCCGCGCCGATGATGAAAAAGCTGCACCTTGAGCTGGGCGGCAAAGATCCGCTGGTGATTGGGCCAGATGTTGAGATGGAGCTGGCCGTCAAAGCCACTGCCTACGCCGGGCTGATCAACGCCGGGCAGGTGTGCACCAGTGCGGAGCGGATTTATGTATACGAGGGGATGATCGGCCGTTTCTCCGAAGAGCTGGCCGGGTTTGTGGGCAGCCTCAAACTGGGCAACGGCCTGGACCCGGACACCGACATCGGGCCGATGCTGCGGCCCCACTTTCGCGAGAAGGTGGAAGGGCAGCTAGCGGCGGCGGTGCAGGCGGGGGCAAAGGTGCTGGTGGGGGGTAAACGGCCGTCTCACCTATCACACGGCTTCTTTTTAGAACCGGCCGTCATCGTCAATGTGAACCACAGCATGGCACTGCTGCGCGAGGAGACGTTTGGCCCCACCCTGCCCCTCATGCCCTACCGCGATTTTGACGAAGCCATCGCCCTGGCCAACGACACCACCATGGGCCTCGGTGCGACGCTGCTTAGCCACGACGCCAAATTGGTGAAGCGCTTCTTTGAGGACGTGAAAGCGG
>CAUJGI010000418.1 GCA_963169155.1 Chloroflexota bacterium | reverse complement strand
GCGACGATCCCGAAGGCGCGCTGGTCGGCAAATACGACCTGTCGTCGCTGCGCGCCCTGTTCCTGGCCGGCGAACGCGCCGACCCCGACACGATCCGCTGGGCCGAGGCCAGGCTGGGCGTGCCGGTCATCGACCATTGGTGGCAGACGGAAACCGGCTGGCCCATTTGCGCCAACCTGTTGGGGCTGGAGCCGCTGCCCATCAAACCCGGCTCGGCCACCGTGCCCGTGCCCGGCTACGACGTGCGCATCCTGAACGTGTACGAGGAAGAGGCCGAACCCAACCAGATTGGCAGCATTGTCATCAAGCTGCCGCTGCCGCCGGGCTGCCTGCCTACGCTGTGGCACAACGACGCTGGCTTCAAGCAAACGTATCTGAGCAATTACCCCGGCTACTACAGCACGGCCGATGCCGGTTTTAAGGACGAAGACGGCTACTTGTGGATCATGAGCCGCACCGATGACATCATCAACGTGGCCGGGCACCGCCTGTCTACCGGGGGCATGGAGGAGGTGCTGGCCTCGCATCCCGATGTAGCCGAATGTGCCGTCATCGGCGTGGCCGATGAGCTGAAGGGGGAGATTCCGCTGGGAGCGATTGTGTTGAAGGCGGGCGTGAATCGGCCGCACGGCGAAATCATTCGCGAGCTCATCCAACTGGTGCGGGAAAAGATTGGCCCGGTGGCTGCGTTTAAGACGGCCACCATTGTGGAGGCGTTGCCCAAGACGCGCTCCGGCAAAATCTTGCGCGGCACGATGAAGAAGATCGCCGACGGCGAAGCGTTTCGCGTCCCGGCCACCATCGACAATCCGGCAATTTTAGAAGAAATTGCTGCCGACCTGGCCGCGCTGGGTTATCCACATAAATCCTGAGTTGTTTCGTTTGGGACAAACCAGGCGAAAAACGCCTAATTTAGAGGACTATATGAGTGATGATAGCAGTTCCAACGGTATTGATGAGTACATTGCTGGTTTCCCGGAATCGGTTCAGGCGAGGCTGAGAGAGATGCGCGCCACCATTCGCGATGCAGCTCCCGAGGCTACAGAAACGATCAATTATGGTTCGCCCACTTTCCAACTGCACGGCAATCTGGTGCATTTCGCTGCATTTAAGAACCATATTGGGTTCTATCCCACCCCGTCGGGCATTGAGGCTTTTCAGGATGAGCTCTCGTTTTACAAGGGTGCCAAGGGCTCGGTGCAGTTCCCACTCGACCAGCCGCTGCCGCTAGACCTGGTGCGCCAGATTGTGCAGTTTCGCGTGGCCGAAAACCAGGCCAAGGCGGCGGCCAAATCGAAAAAGAAGGCCAAGAAATAGGGATATGGCTTGAGGGAATGGGAGGAGACACGGCCGTTTCATCACCCAAATTTCCTTCTTGACTTAGAGCGCACTCTAAGTTGTACAGTTGCTCCAATACACCACGTAAAGGAGAAAACTGATGCAATTTAGAACCCTTAGAAACAGCAATTTACAGGTCAGCCCGATGGGGCTGGGCGCCTGGGCCATGGGCGGCGAATGGGTTTTCATCGACAACCAGGCCGGCTGGGGCAAAGCCGACGATGCTGAGTCCATCCGCGCCATTCATGCGGCGCTGGATGCCGGGATTAACCTCATCGATACGGCCGCTAACTACGGCACCGGCCACAGCGAAGAAATTGTCGGCAAGGCAATCCGGGATCGGCGCGACCAGGTGGTGATTGCCACCAAGTTTGGCTTTGATGTGGATGAAGCGGCCAAAAAGGTAGCCTATCAATCCCCAGAGGCCATCTTGCAGAACCTGGCGTTTGAATGCGAACGCAGTTTGCGCCACCTCGGCGTGGACACGATTGATATTTACCAGCTGCACATGTGGGAATTCCCATCCGAGCGCGTGCCGGAGCTGTTGGATGGCCTGGAAAAGCTGGTAGCCCAGGGCAAAATTCGCACCTACGGCTGGAGCACTGACGACGTCGCCCTGGCCCGACTGTTTGCCGCTGGCGAAAACTGCACCGTCATTCAGCACGCGGCCAACGTGATGGAACCGGCGGCGGCGATGTTCAACTTCACCGCCGCAAGCGGCCTGACCAGCCTGGTGCGCAGCCCGCTGCTCATGGGCTTTTTGTCGGACAAATACGACAAAGACGTGCAGTTTACGGCCACAGACGTGCGCAGCCACGCTTTCCCCAAAGAGAACATCGCCAAAATTGTGGCCAATCGTGCTAAAATTCGGGAGATTTTGATGAGTAACGGCCGTTCCGTCGTCCAAGGCGCGCTGGGCTGGTTATGGGCCGTTGGTGAACAGGTGGTGCCGATCCCCGGCATCCGCACCGTGGCCCAGGCCATGGAAAACGCGGCGGCCATGGAATTTGGCCCGCTGACGCCCGGGCAGATGGCTGAAATTGAGCAGCTGCTGGGGCGCGAGGAAGCAGTTGTGGCATGATCAACTTACAGGAAGAAACTTTCACCATCCAGGAAGTGGCCGAAATGACTGACCTGTCGGCCCACACCCTGCGTTATTACGAGAAGATTGGCCTGCTGGAGTCCGTTACCCGGCATGAAAACGGGCACCGGCGGTATGCCGAAGCCGACCTGGGCTGGATTCACTTTCTCAAGCTGCTGCGCGCCACCGGAATGCCTATCCAGCAAATGCAGCTGTTTATGGAGTTTGCCCGCCAGGGCGACGGCACCATCGCCGACCGGGTTGAGGTGCTGACGGAGCATCGGCGCAGCCTGGCGCAGCACATTGCCGCGCTGCAAGATCACCTGGCGCACCTGGACCACAAGATTGCCTATTACAACGGCCTCTTAACCAACCAGCCAGCGGGTCCGTGTGAGTAATTTTGTATCTGGATGAAGTAAACCGCACAAAGTTTTTGGGAGAAATAAGCGCAATTTTTGTGCGGTTTACGCAAGTAATTGGCAGGTTCCACGCTCATTTATTTTGAAAACGTTCTGCCAATTACAGCACTATGTTTGCACTTTTGCTTTGCCGAAAATTTCGCCACAGATTTTCACGGATTGGCACTGATTACGCTCTAAAATTCGTGAA
>CAUJGI010000417.1 GCA_963169155.1 Chloroflexota bacterium | reverse complement strand
ACCAGAGGTGACACAGTTAAAAATGCCCGCCGCGAGCATCCATAGCTAGGAATCGCTATTCGCAAAGCTTTTTTACGCCATTAAACTACAGAGATGGGCATTTGTGGGACTATTTTGTGCCACAGCCTGACTCAATTTATTTGGGATAAACCGCACAAAGTCGTTGAAAGAAAAAAGCGGACATTTGGTGTTGTTTACTCAGGTAATTG
This sequence comes from Chloroflexota bacterium, assembly GCA_963169155.1. Lineage (GTDB taxonomy): Bacteria > Chloroflexota > Anaerolineae > Promineifilales > Promineifilaceae > Leptofilum. The sequence continues at coordinate 11,133 of CAUJGI010000417.1, read as the reverse complement.
GCCAATTACAAGAATCCGAAATCTTCATGAAAATCGTTGCAGGGAACAAGGGCGTTTTGGCGAGTCGTCTCACAGCGGCGGACATTTACCTACTTTCGGTAAGTGGGCTTGGGTTTGCTTTGATCGTTTGGGGCTTAATTTTATCCCCCACCTATTCGCCCATATCCGTCTTTCTGCTGCTGGTCGTCTTTGCGGCCGTGGCCCAATTTGCGACAACTTCTGTGCCTGTTTCAGATACGGCTGGCATTACATTTGAAGTAGGAACGGCCGTTGCCATGGCCGCGATCCCATTTTTTGGCCCAGCCGCCGCCGCCGTCATCGTCGCCTTTTCCAGCCTCACTATCTGGGTGGTTAAGTCCCGCAATGAGGTCACCTGGAAAAAAAGCTGGCGACAACTTGGCTTCAACACCGGCATGTGGAGCATTGCCATTTTTGGCGCGGGCCTCTTTTTTGGTTACTTCAACAATTACCTGCACGCGTCTAACCTTCTTGTCCAGATGCTGCTTTGGGCGGCAACCGCTTTTGTCAATACAGAACTCAACTTTTGGTTACTGGTTGTAATGCTGCGTTTGCAGCACGGCAATCAGGTAAAACCAGCAAAACTTTGGCAAGAAAATCAGTGGGCTACGTTAATTGATTTTTTACTAAAAGCCATTGGCAGCGGATTTCTCATCTTCGCCACAAGAACCTACGGATGGATAGCCATTGCGGCATTTTTCTTGCCGATTTTGCTTTCATCCATATCCTTCCACTTATACGTTCGGCAAATGCAAAACCACATGAACAATTTGGAAAACATCATCACCGAACGCACACGTGAACTTGCGAACTTGATGCGAGACAAGGATGCTTTTCTAGCAGTTTTGTCTCATGACATGAAAACCCCCTTAACCACCATTGGCCTCTATGCCGATATGCTGATTCAATTTCCTGAGCTCATCCAAAAAAAGCCGCAAATCGCTGAAATATTGCAAACCAACCAACGCACCCTAACCAATATGGTGAACAATATTCTTGACCTGGAAAAGCTGCAAATTGGCCAAACGCTGGATATGGTAAAAGAACCGTTTGATCTAATTTCAGCATTGGCATTTGTGGTGGAGTCAGTCTCTGTTCAGGCGGAGAATAAAGGCATTGTTTTGGCCCAAAGCTTCAAAAGCGACTCCCTGTCTCTTTCCGGGGATATTCACCAGATTCAGCGAGTGTTCCAAAATTTACTTTCCAATGCCATCAAATATACCCCGAAAAATGGTCAGGTAAGCGTGACTGCCTGGGCAGATGCAGCCGTAGTCAACATCGCCGTGAAGGATACAGGGTATGGCATCCCTGAAGAAGATTTACCGTTTGTTTTTGACAGATTCCGCCGGGTAAAGAAGCATGAGCAAATGGCCTTTGGGACAGGCCTGGGGCTGGCGATTGTGAAGGCAATTGTAGAAGCACACGATGGCCAGATTACGGTCACCAGCCAGGAAGGGCAAGGGTCGCAGTTTTTAGTGTCATTCCCTCTAGAAACTGCCGAAATTCCTGTTTCAGCTTCGTAGGATTTATAGATTGCTCAGGTGCTACAGGCGAAGGCCAGGTAGTCACCCCAGGAGCCAGTTTGTCACTAGGCCAAGAAGATGCCCAAACGGCCGTCCACAACGCCTCACACCACGGTTTCACTCAACAACCCCTCTTTTACTGGATATCTTCCAGCAGCAGCTGCGGAATCAGCACGGTGTCGATGGCGTGCACGCTGCCGTTGGTGGCGTCCATGTCGCCAGTGATCACCAGCGCTTCGCCAATCCGCAATCCTTCCTCGGTGCTGTTGACGGCCAGCTTCTCGAACCCAAACCCCACGCCGCCGTGCACGGGCACCTTTGTGGGTATTTCAGCCATGCCAGCCATATCGGCCGTGGTTAGGTCGGCGTCCTGCGGCCAGCCGTCCGGTGCCAACAGGTGAAAAGTCACCACAAACTCCATAGCGAAGGGATCATTTTCTAGAAACTCAGCAACATTGGCCGGTAAATTGGCAAACGCCTCGTCGGTGGGGGCCAGGACGGCATCGATAGCTTCGCTAAAACGCAGCGTACCCATAACAGCCGTGCCCTCAATGGCCGATATGAACCGGGTAAAACGGCCGTCTGCCTGCAAAACCCCCCACATACTCATCTCTGGCCCGGTTTCTGGCGGCAGCAGCATCGTATCAATGACATACAACATCCCATTGCTGGCCGGTCGCCCCTCGCCTCGCAGCGGCGCATACCACACCTTCATCCCGTTCTCCGCCTGGCTAATGGGCAGCTGCCCGCCAGCCAAAGGAACAACGGAGCCGCTGGCCAATAAATCTGCTTCAGCAAAAGCGCCATTAACCACATGAGTGTCCATAATGCTGCCTAAAAGCGCCGGATCTGCCTGGCTTACAATCAAGCCTGTTGTAGAAAAAGCCACGTTAGACATGGCAAACACCGTAAACGGGCCACCATTTTGCAGATCGTCTGTCAGACCAACACTGTTTAGGCCGCTCGCAAAAAAAACGAGCTCTGGGTCTGCCGCAATTAGCTCAGTCAGGGTAGGCAGGTTTTCCACATCAGCGGATTGGCCACTGTCGGTGGGTAACGGGGCCAGGATGTCGCCGCCGGGCGCTGTGTTTTCGGTGCTGGTGCAGGCAGCCAGCGCCGCCATAATAAGCAGTAGGGTGTACAAAAGACGTTTGGGCATTGATTTCTCCTTTGAAAATGTGGGTCGGATTGGCAATCCGACCTACGATTTTCATTCATGGTGTTGAGCTTGCGCTCATGTCGTCTCCTCCAGAAATAGGCCGCGGATTACGCGGATGAGCGCGGATTAAATCTGATAAATCGGCGCGGAACTTGCCTTTTTCCCCTGGATTAGACGACCGACTACGGCCGAATTTTGATTTCACCAACCGCTGGCCTGGAAAACGGCCGCTAACACCGCCTCTCGTTCCGCCGGGGTCATTTCCCGCGGGCAGCAGTAATTTTCAATCAGGCCGGTCCATAATTCGACGGTGAGCAAACGGCCGTCGTAAAACACGTAGGTATCCACAAACGTTTGCCGCGTGCCCAGCTGGTCCATCTGGTCAAAGAAGAGATTGCCGGGGCCGTAATGAATAAACGCGCCATCAACAAAAGCAAACCCCTGGGCATGGTGCGCCTGGCTGCCAGAAACGGCCGCTGCGCCCGCCTGGACCAATTCGGCAAAATCCACTTCTTGCTGGGCGGTTGGGGCGTAGTGGTAAAACTCGTTGTATTGCAGCGTGGCAATCACCTGGTAACCTGCGGCGGCCAGCTCGGCAATCTGGGCGGTAAACGTCTCATCGCATAGGCGGGAGCCGGGTTTGGCCTCGCCCGCCCAGGCGTAGGCCGGACCGACGGGATTGCAGCCGACAAAGGCAATGCGGTTGCCGTTGTGCGTAAACAGGGCAGGCTGCTGCGCCGCCGCCGCATCCGCCCCGCCGCCAAAGACCGCCATGCCCGCCGCCTCGTACAAATCCAGCGAATAGAGCAGGGCCTCGGTGCCCCAATCGTTGATGTGGTTGCCGGTCAGCTCCACCACGTCGATACCCAGCCAGGTGAGCAGCTCAAAGTAGCTGTCGCGGGAGCAAAAGGTGGTGCCGCCGGTGGGGTTGGGGTACGGGCAGTCGGGTGTGAACGAAACCTCGTTGCTCACGTGGGCGATGTCTGCGCCTTGCAGCACCGGGCCAACGGCCGTTCCCGGCCCCAAAATTCCCCCAATTTCCATCTGATACGCCGTGGCGCGGGTGAGGGCCGTCACCCCGGTCATGGCCACGCGGGTGAGCTTGTTGGGGTCCCAGTTGGTAGCCGGACCATTCCAGGCGGCCAGGAAATCGGCGACGGCCGTTGCTTCGCCAACCACATTTACCGCCACGGTCAACGGATAGGCAGCCGGGTCAAAATCGGCCGTCAGCGGCGAGACGCCATCCAGCCGCAGCAGCTTCAGCTCCGGCCGCAGCTGGTCGAAGGGCAGGATGAGCAGCGACGGCCGTTCCGCCCAGGCGCGTTCCACCATTTCGGCCGGATCCGTCAGGTAGGTGATGCGCGGATCGGTGGTATCGAAAACGGCCGTCGGCCACGCTTCAATTTCGGCGGCGGCAAACAGGGGTGAGGCAGGCATCAGGTCGGGCAGCGTCACGTCATCGGCCACCGTGGCGAAGGGTGCAGCCACGACGTAAATCCATTCGGCCAGCGGCGTGCCAACGCCGAGGGTCAGCGTTACGTCAGCCGGGCCGCTTTCCACCCAGGCAAACTGGCCTGGCTGGGCCTTGGTTAGCGCCTGGGCGACGGCGTGTAAGTCGCCCGGTACGCCAGGTGCGGCGCTGAGGGTGAGGGGGTTGGGAACGGCCGTTGCCGTCGCGACGGCCGTTGCCGTTGGGCCAACGGCCGCTGGCTGGCTGGCCACTGGCGTGGGCGGGAGCAGGCCAGTGGGTGTGGCCAGCTGCGGCGGAGTGGGGGGCGCGGGCAAGGTGAGGGGGAGAACGGCCGTGGGCAGCGGCGCTTGTACCCCATTTACACAGGCCGTTAGCCAGAACAAGGCAAACAGATATAATCCGCCCCTAAATCGTTTTCCATCTAACCAGGCAAAAACTAGAAAATTTATCATATGTCTGAAATCGATCTCAAAAATCCAAGCCTTTATATTAACCGAGAACTCAGCAATATCGAATTTAATCGGCGTGTGTTGGAGGAATGTGAAAACCCCGAACATCCGCTGCTGGAGCGCGTTAAGTTTCTGGCCATTTTTAGCGGCAACATGGATGAATTTTTCATGGTCCGCGTCTCCGGGCTAAAGCAGCAGGTGCTGCTGGGCATCACCGACCGCCCGGCCGATGGCCTGACACCGCGCGAACAGCTGGTAGCCATTCACCGCACCGGTACCCAGCTTTTTGCCCAGGCCACCAACTGCTGGCTTAAAACCTTACAGCCCGCCCTGGCCGAGGCAGGCATTCACACTCTGAACTACCATCAGCTCAAGCCACGCCAACAGAAAAAGCTGGCCGCCTACTTCGAGCAAGAAATCTTCCCAGTGCTTACACCACTGGTGTTTGACCCCACCCACCCCTTCCCGCACATCTCCAACCTCAGCTTGAACCTGGCGGCTGAAGTGCGCGACCCGGATACCAACGAAATTCACTTTGCCCGTGTCAAAGTGCCCGACACTTTGCCCCGGCTGGTGCCGCTGAATCCGCTCGACCCGGACGAGCTGCTGCCGCCCACCACCCAGAAGTTTATCTGGCTGGAGCAGGTGATTGCCGCTAACCTGGACCGACTCTTTCCCGGCATGGATGTCCGTGCTTCTTTCCCGTTCCGCGTCACCCGCAACACCGACATGGAAATCCAGGAGGAGGAAGCCGATGACCTGCTGCTGACAATGGAAGAAAATCTGCGGCAGCGCCACTTTGGGCGCGTGGTACGGTTGGAGATTGATGAGGACACGCCAGAGACCATTCGGGATATTTTGGTGAACAACCTCAAAGTCAGCCCGACAGATGTCTACCCCACCAATGGGCCGCTGGGGCTAAGCAGTCTGTGGGATTTGCACCGGCTGGAACGGCCGGAATTGAAGGATGAAACCTTCCAGCCCAACGTTCCGCCGCAGCTGCGCTTTGGCGAATCGATTTTTAGCGTGCTGCAGCGCACCAACATTATGCTGCACACGCCGTTCGACAGCTTCCTGCCGGTGGTTGACTTTGTGGAAGCCGCCGCCGAGGATCCCAATGTGCTGGCTATCAAACAAACCCTGTACCGGCTGGGACCAAACCCGCCCATTGTGCGGGCGCTCATGAAAGCGCGAGAAAACGGCAAGCAGGTGGCGGTACTGGTTGAGCTAAAAGCACGTTTTGATGAAGAGTCTAACATTGAGTGGGCCAGGGCGCTGGAACGGGCCGGGGTGCATGTGGCTTATGGACTAATTGGCTTGAAGACCCATTGCAAGCTGTGCCTGGTGGTACGACGCGAGCGAGACGGCATTCGCCGCTACGTGCATATGGGCACGGGTAATTACAACACCATCACCGCCCGCCTCTACACCGACCTGGGCCTGATCTCCAGCGACGAAGAAATGGGCGCGGATGCCACTGAGCTGTTCAACTATCTGACAGGTTATTCAAAGCAGGTGGCGTACCGCAAATTTTTAGTGGCGCCGGTGAATTTGCGGGCCAATTTGATGCGGCTGATTGAACGGGAGACAGAGTACGGCCGTAACGGCCGTATCATCATCAAAGCCAACTCGCTGGTAGACCCTGGCATCATCCGGGCGCTGTACCGCGCTTCCCAGGCAGGTGTACAAATCGACCTGATCATTCGCGGCTTCTGCTGTCTACGTCCTGGAATAAACGGCGTCAGCGAAAACATTCGCGTGAAGAGCGTGGTGGGGCGCTTTTTGGAGCACAGCCGCATTTACTACTTCCACAACCAGGGCACCCCGGACATCTACGGGGGCAGCGCCGATCCCATGCCGCGCAACATCGACCGCCGAGTCGAAGTGCTGTTCCCCATTGAGGACGCCGCCGAACGGCAGCAAGTCATCACCAGCCTGGCCATTTACCTGCACGACACGGCCAAATCACACATTTTGCGCTCAGACGGCCGTTACGAATCAGCCTTGCAAGCCCTGGAAGAAGGCGAGGAGCCCTTTAACAGTCAGATGTGGCTGCTGCACGGCCGTCAATCTGGTAAGGCCCCGGGATTTGACGCCAATATTTTGCCACCGACACCAGTGGAAAGTAGTGAAAAAAAGCAGAAAGAAGCGAAGGGTAAACCTGAGAAAGAAAAAGTAATGGAGTAGCACCGCCCACGTGGCTACTCCATGATTTTTCTCAGGAAGCGGCGCCCAGAATTACAGCTAAAAACCAGACCATGAAGTCGTACTTCATCAGCTGGCTCAACTTTTCCAGCTGCGGCCCGGAACGCTCTCGCGTCACCCGCAGCAGCACGTAAAACAGTACCGGGTACACTCCCAACGCCACGATAAAGGCATACACCGGCTCGTAGATATTGAGCATGTAGGGCAGCATCATCACCACCAGCGTAGCGGCCGCCAGCAGGTAAAAGACGATGCGCGCCGGACGCCGTCCCCAGACGGTGGCGATGGTGCGGCAGCGTTGGCGCAGGTCGCCCTCGTAATCTGCCAGGGTCTTGAGCACCTCACGCCCCATGATAGCCGAGGCAATGATCAGCGCCAACCAGAGCGACGGCCGTGGGTTGCCCGCCGCAATACCGCCAAAGATGGCACTCATGGCCGAAATGGTGGCTACAATGGCATTGCCCATCAACACGGTGCTCTTCAGCCGCCAGGAATAAACGTACAGCAGCGCCGCCGACCCTACCGCAATGAGAAAGGCGGTGAGGTTGATAAAACCGGCCAGAATAATTGAGAGTGCCGTCAGGGTGAGCGAAAACAGCAGGACGTTTTTGGGGGAAACCATGCCAGAAGGCAACGGCCGTTTCGGCTGATTAATCTTGTCAATTTCAATGTCACGATAATCATTCCAGGCATTAGCCGCCGCCGTAATAAACCAGGTAGCCAGCGTCGCCAGGATCACCTTGCCCCAGGCCCCGGTCCCGGCCACATAGCCACCCAACAACACCGCCAGACCCCCCGTCAAGGTCGTAAGGGGACGGCTGATCTTGTACAATCCTCTTAGCTCATTCAACATTTGTCTGCCTCCATAAAGTCTATGTTGAAAAAACCCTGATAGGCCAAAAAAGATACAATGAAAAAATGATCACCAGTATAACAAATGACAAAGTGAAATATGTGCGGCGGCTGCAAACGGATCGCCGTTTTCGCTACCGGGAAAAACAGGTCGTAGTCGAAGGGACGCGTTGGTTAACGGAGTTGATCGAGTTGGCCCATCCGCCAGCGCTGCTTTTTTACACAGAACGATGGTTAGAAACGGCCGTTCATGCCCAAATTTTACAACAACTCACCAGCCTGGGACAATCTACCTCTTACATAACTTCGGAAGAAGTCATGCAGGCGATGAGCGATACCAGCACCCCGGCGGGCGTGCTGGCCGTTATTCCCATGCCGCAGCGCCCGCTGCCCGACAAACCCACCCTGCTGCTGGTGCTGGATGAAGTCAGCACCCCCGGCAACCTGGGCACCATGTTGCGCACGGCCGGGGCCGCCGGGGCCGATGGCGTGCTGTTGGGGCCAGGCTGCGTCGATTTATACAACCCCAAGGTGGTTCGCGGCAGCATGGGGGCACATTTGCGGCTGCCAGTACACAGCCAGAGCTGGGCGGAGATTGCGAAAACGGTACGTGGAATGCAGGTGTGGGTGGCCACGGTTCAGGCGGAACGGCCGTATACGGCCGTCGATTGGCAGCAGCCGACCGCGCTCATCATTGGCAGCGAGGCCAGCGGCGCGGGGCACAACGCCCTGGCGCTGGCCACTGGCCACATCACCATCCCCATGCACGCCGCCACCGAGTCGCTTAACGCGGCCATGGCGGCAGGGATCATCCTCTTAGAAGCTGCCCCGCAGCGAGCAATTTCCAGATTGGGCCAATCTTAAAGATTGGCCCAATCTTGGTCAGCAAATTTTGGATGTCACTCTGGACCGTTTATTTGGCCATGTAGGGGGTCACTTCGATGCGAAACGCGTCGGCTTCGTCTTCCTTGTCGGAGGCCTGGTAGATGAAGTGGCGGCGGCACTCCTGGCAGCAGCCTTCGTAATGATAATGCCCGGTGTCGAGGCGCACGCCATACGATTTCACCACCAGTTCAGGCATTTGCTCATCCCAGTTCAGCTCCAGCCAGCCCGATTTGCTGTGGGCAACGGCCGTTTCCTGCTCCGCCAGGCCAAACAACACGCGATACCCGGCCCAGAAATAGCTGCACCGCCCGCAGGCGGCAAAGCGATCGGTTACTTGCTGTAGAGTTGGCTGGTTTTTGCGCGGCGTACGCAGCGGCTGGCGGCGCTGTTTTCTGATTCTGACTGGCCGGGGTGCCGCTTCCTCATCGTCGTCATCGGCCGCAAAGCCAAAGGCACCCAACGTCAGACGGGTCACCGGCAGATCGTCAGGCTCGGTCTCGGCCTCAGGCTCAGACTGCTCGGGCGCGGGTTCCTCGGCGGCGCTTAAAGTGGCCAGTGGTTCAGCGGGGGGAACGGCCGTCTCTTCAAGTTCGTCGCCATCGTCATCGTCATCATCGTTTTCATCTTCATCTTCGTATTCGTTTTCGAGATCGGCTTCCATTTCCAGTTCAGCTTCAGCGTCCGCAACGGGCATAATCTCAGCTTCGGCGTCGGCGACGGGCATCACGTCAGCTTCAGTCTCCACGACGGGCATGATCTCAGCTTCGTCGGCTGGCAGCGGTTCTTCACGAGGCTCTTCAGTTGGGGGCACTGCTTGTTCATCTGGTTCAGCAGGGATGTTCATGGTTTCACGTCCAATTTAAGCAGCAGCTCATAAATTCCTTCTTAACCAGGGCTGCCACCTGCGGATTCTAGCGGTGATTAATATCATCTGTCAAATTGGGCTACAATAGCGCCCCTATGGATATTCGTTCGGTGACTCTCTTTTGTGAACCTGATTTTCCAGCGGCGCAGTTGGCTGACTTTTTTACGGCCGTTCGCACCGCCTTCACCTATCCCCTGCAATCGACCCGGCTGGCGCTGCCCCCCTTCCCCGATTGGTGGCCCGCGGACGGCGACGCCCGGCAGCTGGCCCAAAAATGGCAGGCCGCCGGAGCCAGCTACATCAGCCTCGGCCCGGTGCTGCTGCGCCACGAGGCGCGTTGGATCGACCAGATTCCCGCACTGCTGGCCGCCACCGACGTCCTCTTTGCCAGCGTCGAAATCGCCGACACGCAGGGGCAGATCGACACCGCCCGCTGCCAGCAAGCTGCCCGTCTCGTCAAAACCGTGAGCCAGATTTTGCCCAACGGATTTGGCAATCTCTACCTGACCGCCCTGGCCAACTGCCCGCCCGGCTCGCCGTTTTTCCCGGTGGCCTACCACCAGGGCGGCCCGGCCCATTTTGCCATCGCCGTGGAGTCGGCGGACATTGCTTTGCAAGCGATCCAGTCCGCCAGCACGCTGGGCGAAGCGCGGCAAAATTTGATCGAGGCGATTGAAACGGCCGCTTTCCGCCTCAGCCTCACCGCGCAAGAACTGGCCAACACGTACCAGATTCCGTTCAGCGGCATCGACTTTTCCCTGGCCCCCTTCCCCACCGACGACAAAAGCCTGGGCGGGGCGCTGGAAGCGCTGGGGCTGCCCTATCTGGGCGGCGCAGGCAGCCTCTTTGCCGCTGGTTTTGTCACCGAAGCGATTGCCCGGGCCAACTTCCCCGGCTGCGGTTTCTCTGGCCTCATGCTGCCCGTGCTGGAAGATGCCGTCCTGGCCCGCCGCGCCGCCGAAGGCGTACTGACGGTGTCGGATTTGCTCAGCTACAGCGCCGTTTGCGGCGTGGGGCTGGACACAATTCCGCTGCCTGGGGAAGTGAGTGAGGGGGCGCTGACGGCCGTCCTCCTCGATGTTGCCATGCTGGCCAGCCGCCTCAACAAACCGCTCACCGCCCGCCTCATGCCGCTGCCCGGCCTGGCCGCTGGCGACCCTGTCACCTTCGACTTTCCCTACTTCGCCGACAGCCGGGTGATGGGCCTTGTCGGGACCGGCGTAGATGGTTTGCTGGCCCAGGAGGCGCGGTTGGGCATTCGTGCCGTGAAACGTGAAATATAAAACGCGAACCATGAACCGTAGGGGCGAGGCGGTTGGCCAGAAGAAAACCAAAACAGAGAGCCTCTCCATCCAACCGCCTCGCCCCGCTTCCAAAGTAAAAAGTGAAAAGTGAAAAGTAGGGGCGAGGCTGCTGACCAAAGCAAAACCACAGCACAAAACCCTCCCATCCAACCGCCTCGCCCCGCTTAAAAGTGAGAAGCAAAAAGTAATGTCCGAGACCCGATCCATCCAACAGCTGCTGACCGACTGGCAAACGGCCGTCCACAACACCCCCCACCGCCAGCCGCCACCCTACCACGGGCCAGACGCCGCCATCCAGATGTTCACTGAAAAAACGAGCGAGGTGACGCCGGGCAGCAGCTTCGTCGCCCGCCTGCGCACCGGCAGCGATGGCCACCCGTGGATTGGCAAGGCGATTGAACT
>CAUJGI010000416.1 GCA_963169155.1 Chloroflexota bacterium | reverse complement strand
GATTTTTCGGTACAAGGAAACGGCCGTGTGGTCTATCTCTGGCAGTCCGGCAGCAATTTCCATTAGCAGCGTGTGTTCGCTGCCCTTGCTGGTCACCTGCTTGTGGAAGGTAATGGTGCAGATGCCGTTTTCCACTTTTTCAGTGTGGGTGGCGTTGCCCAGCTCCGGGAAATAGACGGCCAGATGCTTTTTCACGTCTTCAATGGCCATGTCGTCCGGGACGTTGGGAATCTCCTTGCCGTCGTAAAAGAATCGTCTGGTTTGGTATGGTTTGGTTGGGGTAGTTTGGGTCATGGGGAATGCCTCCGGGTGAAGTTAAAAGAGAGCGGCTCCTGGCTAAAACAGGAAGGATAGGTCGGGCTGGGGTTTGGGTGCCGACGGTGGTGGTGTTGTTGCTTGTGCGCCGGGTACGGGTGCGGCGACGGCTTCGACGGACGCTGCGTCCACTCTCCGTGCAGGCGTATCTGCCATCTCACCGGCTGGTTTTGCGCCCTGCGCGGCCGCTACCTGCGCCTGCACACCAAAGGCCGTCCAGGCCTCATCGATGAGTGCTGTCACCTGGCCAAACGGCCCGGTTTTGGTGACCGGCGGCTGCCCGGTGACGCCGAGGCTCATCAGCGCCATTCGCTCATCGCGGGCTTGCTCTCCGACCGTCACGGTAATGACGATGGTCACTTCCTGATCCGCCAGGGGATCGTCTACAGTTAATGTCGTGTTCATGGCTTCTCCTTTCAGTCTGCGAACCTCAATAGGCTCTTTGCTTACTCGCCTACGCGCCACGGCCGTTCCTGGACCACAACAAACTGCTTGCCGTGACCATTGAGCGGCAGGCTGAAGGTGAGATTGCTCGCCCGCTGCCATTCTGTATGCGCCCACATAAACAGGGTGAAGAGCTGGGCATCGCTCAACTCTCCACCCTGGCTCTCCAGCTGCTGGCTGAACCAGTCCCCGTAGTTTTCATTGGCTGCCATCGGCCGCCCGGTGAGAAACTCAAAGGTGTTGCGGTCGCTGTGGTTCCGGTTACCCGCATTCACCAGATGGCGAATTTGGGCTTTCAGCCAATCGCGCGGTACGCCCGGCGGCTCTGGATGGGCCGGGATTAACGCCGCCCACGGCTGGCTGGGGGCATACTGTCGGCAAACGGGGACCGTGAGTCGGCTGGCGTCTGACTGCTGGTTGTCCACCACCAGCAGCTTAAAGGAGACGTTGCGCAGCCGCCCAGCCCAGGCGCAATGCGGGATGGCGTCATCCTTTGTGGGGCTTTTCTCCAGCCGGTGGCGGCACTGGCCGCACGGTGTGGCATAAGGATGGCTGATGGCAAACTGCTCATGCCGCTGCATGAAGTCGGCGATTTGCTGACGCTGTTTGGCGATTTGGGACGGTTTGTCATCCGCCTCAGCAGTTGCTGCCGCCACGGCCGTCGCTGCCGCCTGCGGCGCAGCGGTCTGGCTGTTGGCCGCAGCCCCTCGGGCTTGTATATCCCTCTCCGGTAACTGGCCAACAGAAGGTGATGCCACTGGCGCTGGTGCAGAAACGGCCGTTTCCACTTCCTGTGCTTCCCGTGCCGCCTGAGCCTGCCAGGCACCCAGCAGCGCTTCATAGCTTTTGACCCGGTAATCGCCGCCCTCTTGCACCACGCCGGGCAGCTGGCTCCATTCCCAGGGGACGCGGACATCAAAGTTGTCATTGGGTGCCAGGCCGTGAATGCAGCGGCTGGTTTCCTCATGAACCCGGCAAGGCATGCCCAGCGGGCCACCCTGCCCTTTGGCTAAATCTGCGGCCAGCTGCTGGCGGGGCAGCTGGCCAATGGGGCAGGAGTCACAGGCTACTTCGGTCATCAGGTACTCAACCACCTGCCCCCAATGAATCTGCCCCTCTACAAAGTAGGTGTCGCCGCCCAGTGCCTGAAACCAGAGCGTCAGCTTTTCCTGGTTGGCCCACGGCTCTTCGTGCAGATTCCGATAGATGAGCATGGCAGCGGCCGCGTAAGCGTCTTCGGGATAGGCGTCGACCACCTGGCCCCACAGGGTCACCAGCGCCCGGGCGATGTTACGCTGGGATTGGTGCTTGACCATCAGGGGCAGCTGCAAGCCCGGCCACTTCTTGAGCGTCATCGCGCATTCCTTGATGGCCCTGGCTGTCAGTTTGCCTGTCTCATTGGCCAGGATGAAAACAGCCAGGCCGGTGCGCTTGGGTTCAGGCAGGTCGGCCACGGCCGTGGCCACACTCGTCGGCAGCTCACCGGCGGCAATACGCTGCGCGAGTTCCGGCGGGATTTCTGTCAGCGCCAGATGATTGCGCACAAATTGCACATGCTGGCCGACGTTGCGGGCAATCTCTTCGGGCGTTGCCCCAACTGCCACCGCCTGGCGAAAGCTGTGGGCCACGCCCAGCATGTCCGGCTGCTCACTGCCGTAGTTGGCTGCCTGCAGCGCCAGTATCTGCGCCTTCTGGCTGCCCTCAAAAGTGACAAATTCGACAGCTTCGTCACCATATTTTGTCAGCAGTGAGGCCATTACCTGATCCAGCGTGCCTAGTGATTCCACCAGGGTATGGATCATCGTCCGCACAACCTCAATGGAAATTTCCGTATCCGCGTGCTCTTTGGACCAATCTCGCAGGGCAAAAGAGAAGAGTTGGGCCATATGGCGACGGTGGCCGCTGACAATGTGGTAGCCCTCGCCGTTGGGTGAGGCGACAATAGGCTGCCATTGATCCAGACCGCGCTCGAAAACTTGCAGTGTCAGCGTGGCCAGGGCATCCAGATCATAGACCGTTCGCATTTGTGCCGGATGGGCTTTCAGTTGTTTGAGTGCTGTTGTTGGCATGGGAATGACTCCTTTTGTGGATCAAGTTGATCTATCAGATGGCTGATCAGCTTGTTTAAGTTCACGTGACAATAGGCTAACCATCGACGTTGAGATGCGATTGTGGGAATCTGTGTATGACCTGACATTCATGTAGTGGCTCTCAGGAGAAAAAGTCTCGAATAATGGCATATTCGTCATCATCTAGCATTTCATTTTCGTGCAATACACGAGCAACAACATCAAGGTGACATCCGTTGTAGCGGCTTAAAAAATCGGGTAATGTATTGTGATCTGTATATGTGCCATGAAATAACAAACCGCCATCATCTTCCTCATCAACTACGTAAACGGCATAAATTGAGCTGCCTGATTCGAGATATTCTTTGTTTGTCCATTGCATCTGTGCCCTTGATTCAATTTTTTGCACGATTGTTACAAGTTCGGGTGTCAACATCTGTATCTCCTTAGCACGTACTAAATATGGCTTGCTGGCAAACTGCCCATCATTCTTCATTACGGTGTGATGCATAACATATATATGCGTAAGCGGATGAAGGCTCAGCATCAAAGCAGGATAGAAACGACTAACTCAAGCCCTTTCCGGCAACAATCAATATTCCTCTGGGGTCAGTATAGTGGTAACGCTGCGATCCGCCTCCGTGAGTATCCAGATCCATTCTGTCTCGTCATCGCCAATGGGGACGGTATAGGCGGACAGGATACGATACCCTGCTTTGACGGCCGTTTCATTTTGCTGCTTATCGAAGTGATCCAGCTCGCCCCAATCACCCTGAGCATGCCGGGCCAGGTAGGGGGCAAAATCCACTTTCAACGCGGCCGCACCCGGCGTCATGACCACGTGGCCTAGCTCAAATAAGGCATTCTGCTCACCCTCATCAGCCAGACGTACATATAGGAAGGGAGTGCCGCTGTTATCTTGCTGGAAGCACGCTTTGAAACGCCAGTAGCGACGCTGGCCCAGGCCGCGAATGATGACGGTAAACACTCTTTCGGTGGCGCTGATGTCCCGGCCACCGGCCACGCACATACCCAGGATGTCATGCCAGATCCCCTTAAAATCATTGGGCCAGCTAGAATTTACCGCCAGGTGCATCAGATCAATAACGACATCGGAAGCCGTTACCGGAATCTTGAAATGCTGTCGAGTGACTTCATCCAATCCTAGCTGGCTAAGACGGGCATCGAGCAGCAGACCGTCCGTCAGCATTTCTATCCGGCCAGGGCCGGTATGAATAGTTGGAAAATCTGGCTCCGCCTCCAGCTGCGGGGCAGCCGTCAATTCGGCCGACCAATACAGCCCCATGTCGGCAAAGGGGACGTCGGGCGGTGTCAGCTTCACAATTTCCTGGTAGCCCATTTCACGGCAGAGGGAATCGGCCGTTTCCAGAATTTGTTGGTACGCCACCGCCATCATCTGGTCGATGGGGGCGTTGGGGAATAAAAAAGCGGCCACTGTATCGGTGACCGCCTGGTAGGAAAGATAGGTTTCACCGCCCATCTGTATGGTCGGCAGTGCGGCTATCTGCGTTTTAAGGTTTTTCATGAGCGACTCCCAGGAATGGGGTAGGGGCGTTCTCCTTGCCTGTTGGCGGATATTCCCAGATGGTAACCTGCTCCGACAGCTGGGCGATGACAGGCAAGACGGCCTCACGGTGGAGACGGCCGTTGCCAATGCCAGGATAGTTCAAGGCGACTTGCGCACCAGGATGCTCAGCACACCAGGCACACAACATGGCCGTGCTGTGACGGATAAGTTCCAGGCTGGCGGGTTGGCCGTAATGTTGCTTCACCTGAAAAACACCCAGCTTCGCCTCCGGCCAGCGCGGGCTCACGAGCAAGCCATACGCGCCAAGGCGGCCGCAGGTATTCAAAATGTGCCGACCAAGGCTTGCAGCCAATCCCGGAAACCGGTCCCGTGCCTGACGGGCAATGCCACGCCCCATAACCAACGCGCCATCTTTACGAATTGCGCTGTTGGTTGTGATGAGAAAAAGGTCTGCCGTGGCAAAAGCGGTCCACATATCACCGCGCTGAAAACGGGGCATGGGGAAACCTCCTGATGGGGTTGGACATCACCCCATCGGCGCGGTTACGCGCCCAAAGGCCATTCTGAAGCCCTATTTCGGCGTCTTAGAGCCGTTCTAAGAGATTTTAGGATTTTTTCGCCGGGAATTTTGGCGAATTTTTGGGTGCTTTTTTGACCATCAGCCACACTGCGGCAAGCTCAATTTTGTTGAGCCGTTCAGAACAGGCGCTGGCTATTGGGCCGTTAGCGCCAGCTCAATCTGGATGAAGTCGCCGGCCGTCACCTGCAGGCTGCGCATCGGTTCCAGGTAGCGTTCTGTCGTCGTGATGCTGGCGTGGCCCAGCATCTGCTGGATTTGCCGTAGGTCGGCGCCGCCCTTTAGCGCCAGCGCCGCCGCCGTCCGCCGCAGGTCGTGGGCAGCAAGGGCCGCTTCTCCTTTCCTATTATGGTGGCCCGCAGCCAGCACATGTTCCTTAACCACATTGTAGATCGCCTGCGGCGTCAAAAACCCGTCGGTGCGATTCCCGCCTTTCGTGCGCACAACGCCAGCCAGACTGCCGTCTTTGTTGAGCGCCAGGAATATACGGCCGTCCCGATTCCCAGCCGTCTGTCCCCATCTATCCAGCGCTACCTTCACCCACGGGGGGATGCCCACCGAGCGTACCCGGCCCCGCTTGCCCACCAGGTCGATGATGGCCCAACGGCCGTCCCGCTGCTGGATTATCTCCCAGGTCAGCCCGGCCACTTCTGAACGCCGCAGGCCGGTGCCAATCATCACCGCCAGGATCGCCTGGTCGCGGATTGCTTTCAACAGGGGAATCTCTTCCTGCCGCCAACGAGTAACCGGCGTGTTAATCAGTTTCTCCGCTTCTTCCTTCGTCAGCCAGTTGCCGGCGCGCACCCCTTCCTGCTTTACCCCTTTAACCCGCTCGACACCGTAAGCAAGGGTAGGGAGAACCAAACCGTTGTCAGCTGCTTCGGCCGCCAGCTTGCGGATGGCCGACAGCGCCTGATTGATGCTGCTCCTGCTTTTCTCTTCGTTCAGCAAATGTTCCCGGTAGGCGTTGACGGTGGCTTTGGTGAATCCGGGACGGCCGTTTCCATCGTACCAATCCAGGAAATCAATGAGGGCGCGGCTGTAAGCCCGCTTGCTATGTGGGCTGTCCACGCTTTGCGTCACCAGATCAATGATGGCGTACCAATCGTCCTGAGGAATGAGAGCCGTACTTTGCGCGTCCATGCTTTTATATTATGTCAACTTCTCTCATTTGTCAATAGCTTACAGTAATACTGATTATCGTAATCTAATTGGATGCAAAAAAGGCCAGTAGTGTCAATTTCAGAATTATTTGTAGTGATCAACATTTTTTAGTCGAGCAACTTTCTCAGACCAAAACATCCTGTTGACTCACTCCCGCAAGTCCTTATTGGGGTGGCGTTATAATGCCTTCTACCTCCACCCTCCGCTTTCCCCTATAATAGCCAGATGGCCGAGAATCTCCTGCAAACCAAATTATTTAGACCGCCGATCCGATCGTCCCTCGTCCCCCGCCCTCACCTCATCGAAAAACTCAATGCTGGACTGAGTGGCAAGCTGACGCTGGTCTGCGCACCAGCCGGTTTTGGCAAAACCACCCTGGTAACCCATTGGGGGCAGCAGTTAGAAGAAGCAGGTGACTGGCATTTTGGCTGGCTGTCGCTGGATGAGAACGACAGTGAGGTGGAACGCTTTTTCACTTACTTTGTGGCCGCTTTACAGCAGATTGACGGCCGTTTCGGTCAATCCACGCTGGAACTGCTGCAATCGTCCCCAAGCGACAATCTCCAATTCATCTTAACCGACTTACTCAACTCGCTGGCCCAGTCGCCCCAGGCTATCCTGCTGGCTCTGGACGATTACTTCCACATTAACAATCCGGCTATTCACGAAGGCCTCCAATTCCTACTCGACAACGCGCCGCCCGGTTTTCATCTGCTGCTCCTGAGCCGCACCGACCCGCCATTGTCGCTGGCCCGCCTGCGGGCGCGCCGCCAGATGACCGAAATTCGCCAGGATGATTTGCGCTTCGCTCCAGCCGAAGTCCACCAATTTTTGAACCAGCTGATGGCTTTGGATTTGCCGGAAACGGCCGTTACCGCTCTGGAAAAACGGACCGAAGGCTGGATAGCCAGTCTGCAAATGGCCGCGCTTTCCTTGCAAGGTCGCACCGACGTAGACAGGTTCATCAACGATTTTTCCGGTTCCCACCGCTATATTTTCGACTATCTCACGGAAGAAGTGTTAGCCGGACAGACGGCTGAAATACGAGACTTTTTGCTGCAAACGGCCGTTCTCGATCGCCTGTGCGCTCCTTTGTGTGATGCCTTATTAGAAGCCTCCAAATCTCAACATATCCTGGAACAACTGGAAGCGGCCAATCTTTTCCTGATGCCGCTGGACGATGCACGCCACTGGTATCGTTATCACCAACTATTTGCCGACCTGCTGCGCCAGCAGCTGCGGCGGGAACGGCCTGAATATGAAAGCCTGCTACATCATCGTGCCAGCTACTGGTTTGAACAGGCTAGCTTTACCGACGAGGCCATCCAGCATGCCCTGGTAGCAGCCGATTATGAACGGGCGGCCAGCCTGGTGGCGGAGTACAGCCAGTCACTCGTGAATCATGGGGAGATGAATAAGCTGTTATCATGGATCAACCGTCTGCCGACAGAATGGCAGCGCCGGCATCCCCACCTCATCTTCAATCACGCCTCGGCTTTGCTCTTTCACAGTAGCGCTCAAGAGATGGAAGCCACCCTTTCCCACATGCCCGATGCGGTCACCAACAGCCTCCCCTATTCGGCTTATTTGTTGGTTTTGCGCTGCATCGCCGCCACCCGCCAGGGACAAACCGATGAGGCCATTGCTCTGGCGGAAAAGGCAGAAGAACAGTTAGCGGCCCTCGAACCTAACCAGATCAATCAAAGTATGCGTGGCGTGGGTGCCCTGGTTCTGGCCAATCAATACCGGGCACGGGATGGGAAACGGGCCGGCCACCTTTATGACACGGCCGTATCCCTGAGTCGTGAATTCGGCAACCTCATCGCCTTTTTAACGGCCGTGCGCGACAGGGGCCGGTTTCTGCTCGAACAGGGGCAACTTCACCAGGCCGAGGCAGTTTTTCGGGAAGGGATTCAATCCGAGCAGCAGTGGGCCGGGAAATTGGGGAGTCCTAACAAAAAATTGCTGGCCGCTGCACCCATCCATGCCTCGCTGGCTGTAACCGTTCAGTTGTAGGTTAAGCATGTCGATAGAAACAGAGCTAAGCAGCAGGCAACATAGACGGCGGGGCGACGCCCGATGCAAACGCCTGGCAAGCATCCGTCAGGAAATCCAGGACATCGCGCTGCTGGCGACGCAAGGAAATAACCACACTCAGGATACGCTCGACAAAACGGCTGCCAGCCTGACTTTGGCTGCCGAAACTACGCCGTCGCCAGATGACACCGCGGCTCAAGGCTTGCTCGGCAGCATTGTTGGTCGGTTCAATGCCCTCTTGGTCGACAAAGGTCCACAAGGCAGCGTTGTGTTTGAGAATATTACGGCAGGTGGCCTGGGTTTGCCGATGTTCGACCAGGAGCGTACTCAACTGTAACAGGCTCTCCACTTCGCGCCGAACAGGCCCCATTGCTTCTTGGAACGCCTGACGGGTCAAGGTGCCATCGCGGACCCGATGCCACAGGGGGAAGAACAGCTTGACCTGGGCCAGCAACAGACGACCGACAAGGGCCGAATTGCCACCTCGGTCAATCAAAGCCTGGAAATCGCGACGCAAATGAGACCAGCAGAGTTGGCGCTGCTGGTCAGGGAGAGCATTGTAACCCCTGGCCCGGTCGGAACCGACGATGCCGGCATAGTCCGCACCAAGCAGGCCGGTGAGCTCCTGCCGACTGCGGCTGGGGCGCAAGAGAAAGACGGCCACCTCAGGCGTACTACCCACCCACAGCCAACCCGATTGATTGGCTTCTTTCCAGCCCGTTTCATCGATGTTAACCGCTGGCTGCTGCTGCACAAAGGTTTGCGCGGCCGCTACGGGTTGGGCCAGCGCCTGGCTGAGGCGTTGTTCTTGTGCCGGAATCGTGCCCAAGCCCACCTCAACGCGAAACAAGGTGGCCAACAGCTCCTGAGTATCCCGTCGGCTGACGCCGAACCGGCCGCTCAAGTAGCCGGTGACCGCTTGCAAGCGCGGCCCAAGGCAGCCTGTTGGCATCTCGGCTGGCCAGTGGCCGCGTGTCGGCTCACCACAAGCCTGGCAGCGCAGGCAGTGGACTTGATATTCGACCACTTCCGGCTCGATGCGCGGCAACTCGGTCACCTGGTGACGACTGGGCTCGGGGTCTTCACCCAGCAACAGCGTGCCACAAGCCCCACAGGAGATGGGGCGGCTGACCACAAATCGACTTACCTGGTCAGGTGGTTTCAGACGCCTTCCCTTGCCCTGGTGTCCCGGCTGACCACCTCGCTGCCGTTGTCCTTTGACCTTGGGTGGCTTTCGTTTCACCGAAGGAGGATCGCTTGAAGGTGGCTTGGATGAATTTTGCGAGTTCTTATTCACTTGCTCACGCAGCTGCGCCACCGCTTGTTGCAGCTGATCGACAGTTGTCAGCAATCCGACCACCAACTGCTGCACCGATTTCGGTGTTGCTTGCCAGTCGGCCACAGTTATGCCAGCAGGTGGTTGCTTCTCGTCCATTCTATTTAGTATGCTTGATTTTTGCTTTTCGGCTATGACTCTTTTTTGCAGTTGACAGTGTTCCGCTCACAACTGAACGGTTACCGCTGGCTCAGCTTCTGTATGAATGGAATCGGCTGGATGAAGCCGAAGTCCATCTGTTGGATTCCCTCAGACTGTTGCCGCTGATTGGTCCTGTCAATCACAGCCAGGGCTTGACCACGCTGGCCCGCCTGCGTCTGGCCCAGGGAAATAGCGAGGCCGTCCTGCCTCTTTTGAAACAGCTAGAAACCCTGCAAGAGGAAGCCAGCAACCGGTTCACGCGCCGCTGGTTGGTCATCGCCATTGCGGAGACGACCTGTGCTTTGTACTGGCAAGAGCCAACAACCGCTTTACGGGGAACTTTCGGAATACGTGCAAAAAAGACCCGCTTTGAAACGTCTTTTGAACATGATTGCCCTAAAATGGGTACTTCCAATTTCCGTGCGGAATTGTGCAACAGAGGTGTCTAACCTCTGGAGTTACCCGAACTTAAATCTCGTATAAACGATTTTTTATCGGGACAGATCTTCAGACTTGTCCGGTGTAAATTTGGCCTATTACACAATTGCGAACGATTCTGTGAGGTACCCTAACTTCAGGCGTGTCGGCCTCGCAGCTGGCCGCGGCCTGGCGTGAAGTGCAGCGATTGCAGGCCCAGCTGAACGCCTATGCTCTGGCAGCGCCGGGTGGCGCTGCTGCGACGCCTTCAGTAGAGTCCCTCCTGGCCCAAGTTGAGGCGGCTGCGGCGCAAAATGATATGGCAGCAGCCAACCTCGCAGGTCTGGTAAATGGGGCGCGGGTTGAAGAAATCGCCGCCGCTCAGGCTCAGGTAGATGCGGCTATGGCCCAGCGTGATATGGCGGCCGCCAACCTGGCCGGCCTGGAAAATGGCGCGCGGGCTGAAGAAATCGCTGCCGCTCAAGCCCAGTTAGACGCTGCCCAGGCGCAGCTCAATGTGTTGGATGTACAGCTGGATAAATTCACTATTTCGGCTCCCTGGGATGGCGTTTTGCTCACCCGTAGCATTGAACCGGGTGAGACAGTGCTGCCCGGCACAACGCTGCTGCAAATTGGACGTCTGGATCGGCTGGAACTAACGGTTTATTTACCTGAAGATCGATTTGGCGTTGTTACACCAGGTCAACCGGCCACCGTGACCGTGGATACTTACCCCGATCGTGAATTTGTGGGAACGGTTCTGCAAGTGGCCGATGAAGCAGAGTTTACGCCTTCCAATATCCAGACGAAAGAAGATCGGGTACGTCTAGTGTACGCCGTCGTCATCAGTCTGGATAACCCTGAGTTGGCGCTTAAACCTGGCATGATTGCCGACGCAGAATTCAAGCAGTAAACATTGTTGCCCACGGATTCCTCTAAATGTTACAAAATTGTCATACTTTCTTTGCTGCTCCTTCAAACTTATTTGTTAGGGTAGAGATATGTAAAAGCCAAAAAGGCTGCGGCAACTGCCACAGTCGAAGGAGATGAACAGTATGTTTTGGCCACATATGGGTGGTGGATTGGGTTGGAGCGGTTGGATTATCGGTGGCCTGATGATGCTCCTCTTTTGGGGCGGCCTGATTGCCCTGGTCTTCTTTTCCGTTCGCGCCTTTTCTTCTGGTCAGAAACAGACCGGTAACACGGCCTCTGGGGAAACCGCTTTAGACATTCTGAAACGGCAGTACGCTCAGGGGGAGATTGACAAAGCTGAATATGAAACCATGCGCCGCGACATAGAAACCTAGGCGAACCCTTTTTGGTGAGAGAGAAACAGAAACAGGGCTGATGTGCAGCCCTGTTTCTGTTTCTGGATTAAAATTGAGTATGGCTTACAAGATTCTTGTTGTTGATGATGAATTGACACTTCTTAATACCGTGAGAGCTTACCTGGAGCAGGAAGGGTACAATGTGCAAACGGCCGCAGACGGCCGTTCTGCCCTACACATCTTCCGTAACTTCCAACCTGACCTGGTCGTGCTGGACATCATGCTGCCCGAAATTGACGGCCTTGAAGTGCTGCGCCAGCTGCGGCAAACTTCGAATGTATACGTCATCATGCTGACCGCCAAAGCAGATGAAGCTGACAAAGTGATTGGCCTGGGGATGGGGGCCGACGACTACGTGGCCAAACCGTTCAGCCCGCGTGAGTTGGTGGCCCGTATTAAAGCATCACTCAGACGGCTAGGCGGTGGCAGTACTAAAAAAGAGCTGGTTTCCACAAATCTGCGCCTGGATGAAGAAGCCCGGTTAGCCTGGAAAAACGGCCGGCCGTTGGACCTTACCCCTATTGAGTTTGACCTTCTGCACACATTGATGCGCCATTACGGCCGGGCTCTTAGCCGGGAGCAGCTCATTGAGCAGGTTTGGGGCTATGATTACTACGGCGATGACCGGGTAGTAGATGTGCATATTGGCCGTTTGCGCAAGAAAATTGAAGATGACCCTGCTCAGCCAGCCTTGATTGTCACGGCCTGGGGTGCCGGGTACCGCTTTGAGGATGAGATAGCATGAAAACAATTCGGCAGCATTTGGGTTGGAAGCTGTTTATTTCCTACGTGGTTGTCATTGTCGTAGGGGTGGTGTCGCTGGCGGTGACGGCCGAACTACATACCCCCATAGCCATCAATCGGCACATGGCCGAAATGGCCCCGATGATGGGCGGCAGCATGGGCATGATGACAGATTTAACAGAAAGCTTCACTCAAACTGTCGATGAAGTGCTGCTGGTGGCGGCTTCGCTGGCGTTTGTTACGGCCGTAGTCGTCAGCACCTTTGTTACGCGCCGCATCGTTAAGCCGGTACAGGAGATGAAATCTGCCAGCCAGCGTATTGCTGACGGCCGTTACGAGGAGCGCGTTCAGGTCAACGGCGAAGACGAGCTGGCCGAGCTGGGCCGCTCCTTTAACCGCATGGCCCACGAACTGGCGCAAACGGAAGAACGCCGCCGCCAGCTTATTGGTGACGTGGCTCATGAACTGCGTACCCCGCTCAGCAGCATCAAGGGCGTGATGGAGGGGCTTCAAGATGGCGTACTGGAGTCAGAGCCGGAAACATTTGCCAATGTAGAGCGAGAAGTGAACCGTTTACAGCGATTGGTTCGCGATCTGGAAGAGCTATCCAAAGCAGAAGCGGGGCAAATTCAACTGGAAAAAGAGTTGGTTAACCCGAAAGAGTTGGTTGAAACGGCCGTTGCCCGCCTCCGTCCCCAGTTCGCCGACAAGCAAGTAAGATTGAGCACGGAAGTTTCCCCCGACTTGCCACCTATTACCGTAGATCCAGCAAGGATAACCCAAGTTCTGCTCAATCTGCTGGGCAATGCCCTGCAATACACATCGTCCGGCGGACAGGTAACTGTTCAATGTTCAATAAGCAGTAAGCAATTACCAATGAATGATGAACATTATTTACCGAACACCGACCACCATTTACTGATTACCGTCACCGACACCGGCATTGGCCTCACAGCCGATCAACTGCCTCACATCTTCGAGCGTTTTTACCGGGTGGATAAATCCCGGTCACGGGCTGGAGGTGGCAGCGGTATCGGTTTGACTATTAGTAAACATTTGGTTGAGGCGCATAACGGCAGTCTTAGCGCCATCAGTCCAGGTTTAAACCAAGGCAGTACTTTTACGATCACACTACCGAGAGATTCAGCCTGAACAAGCCCCCCCAGTTCGTTGAAGACACACCACCTTGCGAGGCTCATTTTGTCTTTTTTGTGATTGGGACAAAGGATAGATAAGTCACTTTACGTTTCAATTTGCTCTAAGCGTTTAGTAGCGGGACCATGTATAACTATACCATCAGCGGCGAAACGCGACCCGTGACACGGACAATCCCAACTTTTTTCCGCTGGATTCCATTGTACAAAACAGCCCATATGGGTGCAGGCCGGAGATAGAGCGGTGATGCTGCCGTCTTCTGCCTTATACAGCGCGACATCTCCACTTTTCGTCTCTACGATCTTACCTTCTCCCAGGGCAACACTGCCCGCCACGGACAAGCGGTCGCCTACAAAATGCTTAGTCACCTTGGCCGAATGTTTAACGAATTCAGGTAAGCTTATCAGATTCACCCGATTGGGATCATAAACTTCAGCCCAGGGATTTTCTCGACCCAAAATCAAGTCGCGCAAAAGTATGGCAGCAGCTGTGCCGTTGGTCATACCCCACCCACCAAAACCAGTCGCCACATAGACATGTTCTGAAGTAGGGGAATAGTGGCCAACATATGGCAGCTTGTCTAGGGTTTGGTTATCTTGAGTAGCCCAACGATACACAATAGATTCTACGGCGAAACGCTCCCGCGCCCACTCCTCAATCCGTTGATAACGGGCTACTGTATCGCCCCCTTCGCCTACACGATGCCCTTCGCCGCCAACTAATAGAAAAATGCCTGAGTCTCCCGAATGATAGCGCATGGTGTGAGATGAATCAGTGGTAATAAACATTCCCTCCGGCACTGGTTCTGCCAGACGAGCGGCCAAAACGTACGAACGATGCGGTTTCAGCCGAAGCGAGTAGAACGCCATGTCATTAAGCGGGAAATGGCTGGCGACAATCACCGCGTGCGCCTTAATCGTTCCATGCTCTGTGGTTACAAAACAGGGATCATCGTCTGAAAAATCTGTAACCCGCGTGTTTTCAAAAATATAGCTACCAACACCGTGAATGTTTCGGGCTAATGCCAGCAGGTACTTGCGTGGGTGGAATTGAGCTTGATCGTCAAAGCGTATTGCTGCCTTGATTGGGAAAGGCAATGGCGTCTCATACGTTAGCACTGCTGGCAACCCTAGTTTGAGGGCCGCTGCTACCTCAGCCTCAACCTTATTGACTTCTTTTTCAGACTCTGCATACGTATACGCAGCGATGCGTTTAAACTCGCAATCAATGTGCTTATCCCGTACCAAAGTAGCAATTTGTTCAATAGCGGACTGGTTGGCAGCGGCATAGGCTTGGGCTTTATCATGGCCGAAATGCTGTATCAGATAATCATAAATTAGCGTGTGCAAAGATGTAACTTTGGCTGTTGTGTTGCCGCTTACGCCCTCAGCAATTCGTCCTGCTTCTAGCACAGCGACTGACTTGCCTTGCTCCTTAAGCAGCGCAGCGGCTGTCAGACCCACAATACCGCCGCCGATTATAGCCACATCAACAAGTAAATCGTTCTGCAAAGCAGGGAAACTTGTTGTAGGGGTAGTAGCCAACCAGAGGGAATTAGGTTTACCAGGTAAAGCTTCATAATTAGATTTCATTGGTTTTTTTACCGGCCTATGTCGATTCCTTGTTTTTCAGGCGATTACTCTGGCGTTCCAGAAAAATCTGGCACGGGCCTGGCATCGGCTTCTTCCTGCGTTTCAGCCACGCCATTGGCTCGAATATCCTCGATCAGCCACTCCATCTCATTAATTTCTTTGCGCTGGGCCTCAATGATTTCATCAGCCAATTTGCGTACACGCGGATCTTCGATTCCAGCACGCTCACTGGTCAAGATGGCAATTGAATGATGGGGTATCATCCCTTCCATGTAGTCCACATCATCAACTGTTACCTGGCTGCGTGCCAGCCAAACGGAAATCAGCATGAGCGCGACAGCCCCGACGAGGATAGCTACATTTACCTTTTTGTTTTTGTACATTCCCCACATATAAGACAACATGATGCCCATCATCGACCCGCCCATAAGGGTAGCCATGAAAACCCGTTCCTCACTGAACCACGCATGATCCAGTATCTGGTAGGAATTCAAGTATGTTAAAAAGTACATCACAAGCGTCGACGTGCCGATCATGGCAAAGAATCGCAGGTAGTTTCCTTGTTTATCGTGACTTTGTTCCATGTTTAACTGAGCCTCCCTATTTTTCTCTTTGTGAAAAAGTTCTCATTCTTTTTTGACTATAAATCTCTTTTCGAAGTTAGCAATATATCTTGATATATAGTTTCCGGTACAGGTTAAGTACATCTCTCCGATTCAAAGCACTGTTACAAAATCGTCACATTTTCTTTGCAGCTCCTTCAAACTTGTTTGTTAAGATAAAGAAAGTTGAGCAACGGCCGTTTTATAAGCGGTCATGATTAAGGAGAAAGCGACCATGTTTATGGGATTTGGCTTAATTTTTACTATCCTACTCGTCGTGGGATTTGTCTACTTGCTGAATGGGCGTGGCGCAAACATCCACGACCTGATTTCACCGGCAAGCAAGGCACACAAATCACCCCTGGATATTGCCCAGGAACGATACGCCCGGGGCGAGATTGATAAGGAAACATGTGAGCAGTTGC
>CAUJGI010000415.1 GCA_963169155.1 Chloroflexota bacterium | reverse complement strand
GGTAAATCGCCCCTTCGACGTAATTTTTGATGCCCCACTCGGTGTTGGTTTTGGCCTCGCCGTAATAATTTTGGCTCAGGGCCACAGTCTCACCACTGAATACGTCGGTATAGCTGTGGTGGGTGGGGTTGCCAAAAAAGTTAGGCAGCGCCAGCGTCAGAATCCGCCGCGCCGGGAAGCCGTAATCCATCACCTCGGCAAACGTGGCCGACTCCTGCCGGAAGTTGACCTGCCCCAATTCGTACAGCGGCACCAGCTGCACCGCGCCAAGCAGGAGGCCGAGGAGGACCATGGCAGTGAGGGAAATGCCAGTTTTCAGTAGCGGGTGATTGGTAATTGGTAATTGGTAATTGGTAATTGGTGCGCGGGATTGCCACCAGTGGGCGGCCAGCCGCCAGGCGGCGTAGGCGGCCATCACAAGCAAGGTGTAGATGGTGAACTCGATGTGCCCGGCCAAAATTTGGAAGCCCAGCGCCACGGCGCCCAACCCAACCCACCAAAACGTCTTACTCTTTAACTTTTCACTTTTTACTGATTCCTGCTCACCGCTTACCGAATCCCGGTCGCGAAGCGGTCGCTCTGCGACACCACCGATCACCTTCTCCACACACGCCAGCAACAAGGGCAGCCACACCACCGCGCCGCTGATCATGGGGAAAACGGCCGCACTGATCACCAAAAACGCCCCGCCCTGGAACACCAGCCCGGCGATGAAGGCAGCGGGGCGGCGCAGGTGGAGGATACGGCCGTACACATACATCAACACCCCCGCCAAACAGATCTGGCTGACGGTGTACCAGCCATACGCCCGCGCCAGTGGCAAGATGAGGAACAGCACGCCAAATGGGTAATACGCCCCGTGCTGCCCCGCTGCCAAAAACGGCGCCCCGGCAAACAAATTCGGATTCCACAGCGGAATGTCGCCCGCCAAAACAGTCTCGCGCACAAACTGCTTCCAGGCGTAATTTTGGATGATGAGGTCGCTGATGAGGGGGTTTTGCGGTTGGGTAAGGCCAAAGTCGCTGGCGTAGGCGGACCAGGGTGCCCATTGGTACAGGTTGTCCACCGGCAGCATCGTCTGCCCGCCCAGCGTCACGCTGCCAAAGATCAGCAGCGGCAGCAGCCAAAAACCGAGCAAGAACAACAAATCAGGGCGGAATCGCTTCATACTTTCCAGGCAAACGGCCGTCTATTAAAGGTGCGTTCGTTTTTAACTTGGCGAGATTGGGCCAATCTCCAAGATTGGCCCAATCTGTAAACTCCAAATTCATTTCTGAACGAACCCTAAGTCCGAGAATGTCCACAAATTACACAGTTTTTTTATCTGCGTAATCTGCGTAATCTGTGGATAAGAAAAACGAAATCAGGGCTGTGAGAAGCCCTGACGTGAATCCTCAGATTCAGCTGCGGATTGTATCAAAATGTAGGGGGGATAAAAAACGGAAGCCAGACCTAAAGCCGATGTTTCTCCAACGCGGTGAAGAGGTCTTCCATGCTGCTGCCCTGGAACTGGTTGGAAGAAACGGCCGCAACAAACACCGTCAGCCGCTCCGATTCGGGCAGTTCGTGCAGCCGCTGCCGCTCCAGCGCCGGGTAAAAATATTGGATCGACGGGTGCAGCCGCACCATGCAGCGTTCCGCCAGCTTGCGACACAGCTCCGACGTGGTCAAAATCAGGAAGTCGCCCGAATCGGCATGGCCCACAAACGCATCCCCTGCGCCGCTTTCCTGTATGGCGTTGGCAATCATCAGCGTCACTGCCCGTGACACATCATCGGCGGCCACAAAGCCAAACTTGTCGCGGAACTTGTTCAGGCCGCGAATGCCAGCCATTACCACGCCCCAATCAGCCTGGTTCAGCAGCTGCGACAGCTGCTCGCGCACCAACGTGCCTTCCGGCAGGCCAGTGACCGGATTGAGCAGTGTACTCATCTGGGCCCGGCGCAGCGCATTGCGCACCCGCAGGCGCAATTCCTGAATATCAAATGGCTTGGTGATGTAATCCACCGCGCCTAACTCCAGACCAGCCAGCTTATCCTCGCGCTCCCGCTTTTCGGTCAGGAAGATGACCGGCAGATTCTGCGTTTTGCGCGATCGGCGCAGCTGACGGCACACCTCGTACCCGTCAATGTCCGGCAGGCGAATGTCCAGCACCACCACATCCGGCACGTTGTCCGAGATTGCTGTCACGGCATCTTGCCCCCGCGAGGCAACAGAAACGGCATATCCCTGCACCCGAAAATAGGCCCGGAGCATTTCGGCCAGATCGTTATCATCTTCCACAATAAAAATGGCTTGGCTTTTTTTGTCTGCTTCGTTCATAGCTATTTGATCGGCTCTTTATCAATTTTGAACACACAAGCTTCGTCGCCCGCAGCGTGGCACTGAATTTCATCCACGCGAAACTCCAGGCCGCCGCTTACCCAGCGCAGGGTCTCTTGCAAAATGCCCACGGCGATGTAACAAATCGCCCGGTCAGAGTGCTGACCCCAGCACATGGAGCAGCGATCGATGGTGTACAAAAAATGATCATCTTTTTCTTCTACGTGGCTGGTCTGGTCGCTGAACTGGGTAAAGATGCGGGCGACGGCCGGAATGCCAATTTTGAGCTTGGTCTTCAACGGCAGCACCTTAAACGCCAGATCACTTACACCAGCCAGCGCGCCGAATTGGCGCAAGCCTCGGGAAAAGATGGCCCGCCCGCTGCGCAGCGCCAGGCCGCGCCCGCCGCGCGGCCCGTAAATCTCTTCCAGGCCGCGATTGATATTGCTGATGTTGGCAAAATCAAATTCGCGTTCCAGATTATCGGGGGGGGCGTTTTGGATGTACTGCGGCAGCTCGATGAGGTTCAGGAGAGCATTCAGCCCATTACGGCCCATGACTTCTTCGAGCGATGTTAACATGATGCGTCCCATCTTGTTGGGGTAGTAATAATTACTTAGTGGGACTAAGTCTCTCACAAAAGCCTCCGAAGCTACTTACCATCGGTAAATGAATGCTTGTTGACGCCGCCCAAGTATAACAAGCAGCGAATTAATTCACAAAGGGTAACCCTTTTACTGGTTCAAAATAGGAGTATTTTCTATGAGAAGGTTACGGACTGGCTTGCTGGAGGAGATTTGGCGTGCGGTGGCGCGCGTGTGATAATGGCGAGTGGGCGAGTAAAAAGTGAAAAGTGAAAAGTGAGAAGTGAAAAGGTTGCCCATTATTAAAATGTTCTCAATTTAATAGCTCACCCCTTCACCTTGTCACCTTGAATAAAAACGTTTCAAACTGGAAAACTGGAGCACTTTATGGCACGGGCACAATTGTTGTTTCCAAAAGATTTTTTATGGGGAACGGCAACGGCCGCTTATCAGGTAGAAGGCAATAATCGTAACAGCGATTGGTGGGCCTGGGAACAGGGAGACGGCCGTATCCTGCACAACCAAAAATCCGGCCTGGCCAGCAACTGGTGGGCCAACGCTGAGCAGGATCTGGATATCGCCGCCGAGATGGGCAATAACGCCCACCGTCTTTCGCTGGAATGGAGCCGCATCGAGCCGGAGCCAAGCGTCTTTGACGCCGCGGCCCTGGGCCGCTACCGCGAAATTTTGCAGGGCATGCACCAGCGGGGTATCGAGCCGATGGTGACGCTGCACCACTTTAGCAATCCGCTGTGGCTGGTGGAAAAAGGGGATTTTAACAGCGCAGTGGTGGTTGATTACTTCCGCCGCTACACCGCCAAGGTGGTGGACGTGCTGGGCGACCTCATTCCCAAGTGGATCACCATCAACGAGCCGATGGTGTACATCTTTATGCGCTACCTGAACGGCGCATTCCCGGTGGGCCAGCACCGCGGTTGGACCGGGGCGTTGGGGGCGATTCCCAACCTGCTGCGCTGCCACGCGGCGGCGTACCACACCATCAAAGAACGTCGGCCAGAGGCATTGGTGGGCGTGGCCAAAAATATGGCCGTCTTGCAGGCACGCCCCGGCAGCACTGCGCTGAGCCGCTGGTGGGCGGGGCGGGTGAGTTGGCTGTTTAACCACATGTGGCTCGATTCGCTGGCGAACGGCCGTCTCTACCTCCCCGTCGGCCGCCGCACCATTCCTCACCTGGCGGGCAGCTACGACTTCATCGGCCTGAACTACTATACCCGCTTTTATGTCAACTTCCCGCCACGTGGTGGGCTGCTCTCCGACCGGTGGGAGCCAGACGCAGTTGTGAGCGATGGCAACTACGGCGAAATCTACCCCGCTGGACTCTTCCAGATCATTGAATCGCTGCTGCCGTACAAAAAGCCAATCTACATCACGGAAAATGGGGTGCCGGATAAGGATGATCGATTACGGCCGTCTTTCCTCATGACCCATTTGCGCGAAATCTGGCGGGCGCTCAGCTTTTGCTACCCGGTGATGGGCTACTATCACTGGAGCCTGGTGGACAACTTTGAGTGGGATCGCGGCTGGACGCAGCGGTTTGGCCTGATTGAGCTGAATCCGGAAACCCAAGAGCGGACGTGGCGGGAAAGCGGCCGTTTATACCAGGAAATCTGCCGCAGCCGCAGCCTCACCAGCCGCCAGGCAGAAAAATATGCCCCCGAACTGCTGCAAACTATTTTTAGAGGAGAAGCACCGGTCGATGTCTCTCCCTAATCTCCAATCTCCAATCTCCTAATGATGTTTCCCACACCCACCTCCATGCGCCTGCCAAACGGCCGTTCCCGCTACGCTTACGTCACCTTTCTCATGCTCAACGACAGCTACCTGCCGGGGGTGCTGCTGCTGGCCCACGGCCTGCGCCGCCAAAAAACCCAGGCCGACCTCATTTGCATGGTCACCGAGGAAATCAGCCGTCCGGCGCGGCAGGCGTTGGCCCAGTTGTATGACGAGGTGATTGACGTCGAGAAGATTTTTGTGCCTCATGCACGGGTGGGCAAACGGCCGTATCTCCCCTACGTCTTCACCCGCCTGCACGCCCTGCGCCTGGGGGCCGATGGTGATCTGGGTCACAGCTACGACAAGATTGTGCTGCTGGATGCCGACCTGCTGCCCCTGCGCCACTACGACCACCTCTTCACCCTTCCTGCCCCGGCTGGCACTGTCAACGAGCGCAAAACCAACGTCATGGAATGGGGCGAGGATGGCAACTTCATTATCCCACCCAGCGTGGCGCAGGATGGCACCTGGCACTGGCACCAGATTTATGCCGGCTGCCCACACGGCCAGCCCATCCCCGCCGAAATCACCGGCCGCGTCGCCAGCGATCCCAGCAACATGGGTGTCATCAGTTCGCTGCTGGTGCTGCAACCGTCGCTTGCCGAGTTCAACGCCATCCTGGCCGACATTCAAACGCCCACCGTCCAGCCACTGGTCCGCGACGCCTTCGACTGGCCAGAGATGCAGTACCTGACGCTGCGCTACTCGGGCCGCTGGACCAACGTCGATTTGCGCTTCCACAGCCTGAACGGCTACCCCAACCTGGACGTGCTGTA
>CAUJGI010000414.1 GCA_963169155.1 Chloroflexota bacterium | reverse complement strand
CAGGGCTTCTTGCCCGACGAGGATCAGACGCTGGGCGACTTGCTGCACCAAACCGTCGGCGATCCGGACGAACTGGAAGCCGAGCTGGGTGAACTGGCCCTGGCGCTGGCAGCAAATCCCGAGCAAGAAGCCATTCATCTGGCGTACGATGCGGTATTGGAGAAGTTGGCGCGGGCGGATTACGGCCGTATCCAACCCCTCCTTGCCACCTTCCAACTGGACCATCTCGACCCCAATTTGCTCGTGCGCAGCCTCAGCGGCGGGCAAAAAACACGCCTCGCCCTCGTCCTCATTCTGCTGGACGAACCCCAGCTGCTTCTCCTCGATGAACCGACCAACCACCTGGACATCGGCATGCTGGAATGGCTCGAAGCGTGGCTGCGCGGCTTCAACGGCGGCGTCCTCATCGTCTCCCACGACCGTGCCTTTCTCGACCAGACCGTCACCCGCATCCTCGATCTCAACCCCCACACTCACACCATCCGCGACTACCCCGGCAGCTACACCGACTACCTGCGCCAATACCTCAGCGAGCAAGAAAAACATCTGGCCACCTGGAAAGACCAGCAATACGAAATTCGCCGCATGAAGCAAGACATCCAGCGCACCTTCGAGC
This sequence comes from Chloroflexota bacterium, assembly GCA_963169155.1. Classification (GTDB taxonomy): domain Bacteria; phylum Chloroflexota; class Anaerolineae; order Promineifilales; family Promineifilaceae; genus Leptofilum. The sequence continues at coordinate 2,081 of CAUJGI010000414.1, read as the reverse complement.
AGGCCCGCGGTGTGGAACGCAGCACCACGCCGCGCCAGCCCAACGTGCGCCGCCTGGCCAAAAAAGTGGCCAACAAAGCCAAATCCCGCGAGAAAAAGCTGGATCGCTTTCTAGAATCCGACGAGCGCGTAGACAAGCCGCTGCGCAGCTGGCAAATGAAGCTGGATTTAGACGAAGCCCCCCACCTGGGCAAAGATGTGCTCTTTTTGGAAGAGCTGGCCGTGGGCTACCCTGGCCACGCGCCGCTGCTCACCGGCATCAACCAACAGGCTCAGGCCGGTGAGCGCATCATCCTGACCGGCATCAATGGCAGCGGCAAAACCACCCTGCTGCGCACCATCACCGGGCAGCTAACGCCAATGGCCGGGCGCGTGCGGCTGGGACAGAGCGTCCAGCTCGGCTACATGTCCCAGGAGCAGGAGCTGCTCGACCCGGACGAAACGCCGCTGAGCACCATCCAGGCTGTTGCCCCGCTCAACGAGACGGATGCCCGCGCCTTTTTGCACTACTTTTTATTCACGGGGGATGATTCACTGCGGCCGAATGCCCAGCTGAGTTACGGCGAACGGACGCGCCTCGAACTGGCCCGATTGGTCGCCTCCGGCTGCAACTTCCTACTGTTGGACGAGCCCACCAACCACCTGGACATCCCCTCCCGCACCATGTTTGAGGAAGCGCTCAGCCAGTTTGAAGGCACAATCCTCGCCGTCGTGCACGACCGCTACTTCATCGAGCAGTTCGCCACCAAACTCTGGCTGGTGGATGATCAGCAATTGGAGCTGATTTACGTGTAGAGACGTTGCAATGCAACGTCTCTACCAATTGAAGCAGATTTACGCCTGATTTGCAGGTGAAAAAGCTGACGCATCTGTTCTCCAGCGTATAATAGGCAAATCCTATGGAAGGAGGACACATGACACAGCTAAACCCAATTCAAGCCCAACAGGAAAAGCGGCGGCGGGACGATCAAAAAATGGCGCTGGCGGCCAAAATTTTATGGCTGCCCACCTATCTCTTGCTCGTTCCCATGTTCTGGCTCATCGAAAAAGCTGGCCTGATGGTGTCTCTCTTCACCAAACTCAACATCCTGCTTAAAGAGAAGACCCAATGGGAAGCCAGCTTTGCCGGTTACGAACCAACATCCCATGACGTGATTGTCAGCGCCTACTACAAAAGCGGCACAAACTGGACCATGCAGCTGGCGCATCTCATCGCCAATCGCGGCCAGGCCGAATTTGAACACGTTCATGATGTTATTCCCTGGCCAGATGGCATGCCCGGCTACGCGCTGGACATTCAGCACGATATTGTCTGGCAAAACGCGCCGACCGGCTTACGCATCATCAAATCCCATCTGCCACTGGACTTAATTCCGTTTCGTGAAGAGGCACGCTACATTTGTGTGGTCCGAGATCCCAAAGAGGTGATGGTTTCCGGCTACCACTTTTCGCGCGACACCAGCTTTGGCCCGCTGGCCCCTTCACTGGATTCTTTCATCAATGTGTTTCTATCAGACGATTTTTTGTTTGGCTCCTGGGCGCGGCATGCCGCCACGTTTTGGGCAGTCCGGCACAAACCCAATGTGCTGTTTTTGCTCTATCCCGAGATGAAACGATTGGGCGATGCCTTGGTGCCCCGGCTGGCTGAGTTCATGGGTGTGGCACTGACTCCACAAGAAGCGGCGTGGGTGACTGAACAAAGTTCATTTACCCACATGCGGGCGATCAATCACAAGTTTTACCCAAACCGGCTGACACCGTGGAGCAATCCAAAAGGCAAGATGATGCGCCAGGGCAAGGTGGGCAATTCAGGGGAACTGCTCACCGCCGCCCAGCAGCAGCGCATTGACGCCTACTGCCGGGCAGAATTGGCCAAACTGGGCAGCGACTTCCCTTACGATACGCTGTTTGCCGCACCCAGCGGTCGGGAGGTTTCTACCGGAGAGAACACGGCACGGCCCCGCCTCTACCAGGGCTTGCGCCACACGGCCGTTCCCACCAACACCAACCCCAGCAGCGACAACAGCCCGCCGATGGCATAGCTGCGCGGCTGGTAGCGCCATTCGATGATGTGCTCTCCGG
>CAUJGI010000413.1 GCA_963169155.1 Chloroflexota bacterium | reverse complement strand
GGGCCGCGATACGGCCGTGTCAGCGACAAATCATTCCCCTTCAACACCTCGGCCAGCGCGGTGAAGGAAACCTCGCGCAGCAAAATTTCGGTGACCCGGTCGCCAATACCCAACAGCTTCGAACTGGGATTCTCGCGAAGGAGTCGGTGTGCGTCTGAGCCTTGAATGCAGCGCATGGGGCGCGGGTATTCCGGCTTGGAACCATCAAAAAAGCGGCGGGTGGTGTAACTGCCGCGTTTGTCCAGGTCAGTCACTTCCAGTACGTGCAGGTTAAGGTCTTGCGTGTAGGCAATACGCGTCTGGCCGCCAAAGTCCAGCCCGCGCATGGCCACACCGTTGCTGGAATTGGCATGGGCGGCAATGACAATGCCACCCGCCTCGTTGATAACGCGATAGGCGGTGAGCACATCGGCGGTGGCTCCCACGGTGGCACTGCCCTTTTTAAGCGATTCCAGCGGTACGCGCAGGGTGAGCAGCAGGTGCTCCAGAAAGCTGGTCGGCGTATCCTGGGGGAAAATGCCCATGACGTGAAAACCAAACGTGGCGGTAAATTCAAAGCCAGGCAGTACCAGGATTTTGTCCAGCAGGCGGCGGTATTCGTCCAGCCGTCGCTTTTCCTCCGGGTCCAGCCGATTAAGCCCTTCCAGCCAGAGCAGCTGCTCCACCTCTTTGCGCATAGTGGCAAACCCGGCCACCGTATTGTGATCGGTAAAGGCGATGATGTCCAGGCCGCGGATTTCGGCCTGGCGCAAAATGTCCAGGTAGCTGACGTTCATTTCCTGGTAATCGCTGGAGCCGGGGGTGTGCAGGTGTAAATCCATGCGTCGCCACTGACGTGAGGGCGCGTTGGTATGTGGTTTGTGCTTGCGCGAGCGACTATTGCTCATGAGCCTCCCCCTTTGCCAAAACGTCGTTGATAGTGGCCGAGAGCGCATCCGGCGGATAGGGTTTGAGCAAGAAAATATCGGCGCCAGAGGCCAGAGATTCGTCTTCTTGCCGGTAATCGCCCGAGGTGATGATGACGGCCGTATCCGCATCGGCATCGGTTTCCCCGGCGCGAATGGCGCGCAGCAAATCCAGCCCACTGCGCCCGCGCGCCAGGTGACAGTCGATGACAAATGCCTTGGTTTGCGGCGTGGCGGCGGCTGTGGCCTTGGCCTGATCTTCACAGGTTTGGACGCTGAAGCCGTCAAGCTCCAGCAGCATTTTAATTAAACTCGAATTTGTGTTGTCGTCGTCTACAACAATGATTTGTGTCATGGTGTTTTTAATCCGTACAGAGCGCCGTGTTTAGCACGTCATCCATCGTGCGGGCTAACACAAACGACATCTCTTCTTTAATTTCATCAGGAATGTCGGCCAGGTCTGGCTCGTTTTGGTAGGGCAAAATCACGGTGTGCAGCCCGGCACGGTGTGCCGCGAGCACCTTTTCCTTGACGCCGCCAATCGGCATGACCTGACCACGTAAAGTAATTTCCCCTGTCATGCCGGTGTCATGGTAGACTGGCCGCCGGGTGAGCAGCGAGGCCAGCGCCGTGGCAATGGTGATACCAGCTGAGGGACCATCTTTCGGGATGGCTCCGGCGGGGATGTGAATGTGAATGTCGTGCTGATCAAAAAAGTTGGCCGCTACGCCGAGCTGTTCGGCCTTAGAACGCACGTAGGTAAGGGCGGCCTGCGCGGACTCTTGCATCACTTCGCCCAGCTGCCCGGTGATGGTAAGTCCTTTCTGACCCGGCATTTGGGCCGCCTCGATAAACAAAATGTGCCCGCCGGTGCTGGTCCAGGCCAGTCCGGTAGCTACTCCGGCCAGGCTGGTGCGCTGCGCGGCATCGGCAAAGTAACGCGCCGGGCCGAGAAAATCGGACAGCTGCTCCGGCTGCACAGGGTGGCTGGTGATCTGGCTGCCATCGGGCAGGGTCGCCACGGCCGTTGCCACCTTGCGACACACCCGGCCAATTTGCCGCTCTAGCTCGCGCACACCGGCTTCACGGGTGTAGTCACGGATGATCTGGCGCAGAACGGCCGTGTCCAGCACCACCTCTTCAGGCAGCAGCCCATTCTGCCGGATCTGGCGCGGTACCAGGTACTGCGCGGCAATAGCTACCTTCTCGTTATCCGTGTAGCCTGCCAGCCGGATCATTTCCATGCGGTCCTGCAGCGCCGTAGGGATGGCGTCCAGCGTGTTGGCCGTGGTGATAAACATCACCCCAGACAAATCAAAAGGGACATCGAGGTAATGATCACGGAAGGTGTTGTTCTGTTCCGGGTCCAGCACTTCCAGCAAAGCCGCCGCCGGATCGCCGCGAAAATCGGTGCCGAGCTTGTCGATCTCGTCCAAAATGATCACGGGATTTTTGCTGCTGCAGCGGTGCAGCGTCTGCATAATGCGACCCGGCAGCGCGCCAATGTAGGTGCGGCGGTGGCCGCGAATTTCGGCCTCGTCGCGCATGCCGCCCAGAGAGATGCGCGCAAACTGGCGGCCCATGGCCCGGGCAATGGAGCGGCCGAGTGAGGTTTTGCCCACGCCGGGCGGCCCGACAAAGCAGAGGGTGGCACCATTCCGGTCAGCGGCGGTGGTGAGGGAGACGGCCGTTTCACCCCAGCCGCCATCCAGCATGCGCCCCTGCCGCAGCCGTCGCACCGCCAAAAATTCCACAATGCGCTCCTTCACTTCGGCCAGGCCGTGATGATCTTCATCCAGCACGGTGCGGGCGTGGCGTAGGTCCAGATTGTCGGTGGTAGAGACGTCCCAGGGCAGATTCACCAGCCATTCCAGGTAGGTACGCACCACACCGTACTCGGCGGCAGCCACCGGCAGCCGGGTCAGGCGGTTCAGCTCACGTTCGGCCTCTTGCCGGGCTTCGGCGGGCATGTTGGCCGCTTCGACCTTCTCACGAAAGGTCTTGGCCTCCAGCTCCCGCTCGTCGGCCTCGCCCAGCTCCCGCTGGATGGCTTTGAGCTGCTCACGGAGGAAATATTCGCGCTGCGCCTGCTCCATCTGTCCCACAGCTTCAGAACGGATGCGCTGGCCCATCTCCATGATTTCCGTTTCCTTGCCAATATGGCGCACCAACCAGGCCAGCTTTTCCGTGAGGGTGTTGAGCTCCAAAAATTGTTG
>CAUJGI010000412.1 GCA_963169155.1 Chloroflexota bacterium | reverse complement strand
ACGGCCGTTTCCGCCCTTTCCGCCCTCGGTTTTCGCGGGGTCAACGTCACCGTGCCGTACAAACAGGCCGTCATGCCGCTGCTGGACGAGATTTAGCCGGGGGCCCAACTGATTGGTGCGGTGAACACGATTGTGGTGGGCGAAAACGGCCGTCTCACCGGGCACAACACCGATTGGTCTGGCTTTTTGGCCGATTTGGCCGCCCACGACATTGCCGTGGCCAACCGGGACTGCCTGATGCTAGGCGCGGGCGGCTCGGCCCGCGCCGTGGCTTACGGCCTGGCGAAGTCTGGGGCGCGGGTGCATTTGCTGGCGCGGCGCATCGCCCAGGCCGAAGCGGTGCTGGTGGATCTGCGCAAACAGCTGCCCGCCGCCCAACTGACCAGCCATCCGCTCACCAAACTGGAGCAGGTAGCGGCTCATCGCCCGGCCCTGCTCATCATTAACTGCACGCCGCTGGGCATGACGCCCCACGAAGCCAGTTCCCCCTGGCCCGACACTCTCCCGTTCCCCTCAGACGCCACCGTATATGACCTGGTCTATAACCCGCGCCATACCCGATTGATGCAGCAGGCGGAAGCGGCGGGCTGCCACGCTCTCAACGGCCTGGGCATGCTGGTACATCAAGGTGCGCAAGCCTTTGCTCTGTGGACCGGACAGCAGCCGGATACGGCCGTTATGGCCACCGCCCTCCAGCAGCTCAACGCCTGAAACAATTCTATTTGTTTGTTACTCAAAGCTGGGAAAATCGAGCACCGCTAGGCAACCGTGCGCAGGTGCCATTGGCCGCGGGTGGCATAGGCCACATCCCGCGCTAGGGCCAGGGCTGTGTCGTAACGGCCGTCTGGGGTTTTGGCCATCGCCCGGCCAATGATCTCGTCCCACATGGCGGGCAGTTCGGGGATGACGCTGCGCACGCTGGGGACAGGCGCACTCACGTGAGCCGAAGCGATGCGCGACGCCGTCTTGTGGCGGAAGGGGTGCCGCCCGGTAAGAATAAGGTAGAGGATTACGCCCAGCGAGTAGACATCGGAACGGCCGTCTACCGACAAACGCTGCGCCTGCTCTGGGCTCATGTATTCCGGCGTACCCACCAGCAGCGCGCCCGTCAGGCCCGTTTTGCGGCTGGTAAACTTGGCCAGACCAAAATCGGTCAGAAACGCATCGTACGACTGGTTGAACAAAATGTTCGACGGCTTGACGTCGCGATGCACAATCCCCAGGGTATGGGCCTCATCCAGCCCTTCAGCCACCCGCCCCATCAGGTCGCACAGCTCCTGGCGGTTGAGGCCGCGCCGCTTGAGGCGTCTTTCCAGCGAGCCATTGGGCATGTAGCGCATCACAATGTACGGCTGAATGCCGTGCAGACCAAAATCGTAAATAGGCACAATGGTGGGGTGTTCCAAAGAGGCAATCGCTTCGGCTTCCTGGTAGAAAAAGTCGAGGAAAAGAGAATCCTGCGTTAGCTCATAGGCCAGCACTTTAATGGCCACTTCGCGTTTTATAAACGGATCACGTGCTAAATAGACGGATGCCATTTCGCCATTGCCCAACTCCTCAATGATTTCATACCGGCCTATTTTTGCCATGCACTATCCTTCTGAGCGAACCACCAATGGCATGCTACCAAATCCAAACAAAGCCGCGATATAGGATATTCTTCTATGCCAGCGGGCGCTAATCCTGACACAATCACTTTCCGACGTATTTGTTTGGTGTGCCGCGAGTTGAATGAGCCTGTCACCTTTTTACCAGACAATTTTAGCCGTCATCAGGGTTGCATTAACATACAACGTAAACTGAGTTGTGCAAAATAATTGTTCAGCAACAGTTCAAAGACAATCTTTCTGTTGCATAGTACAATAAGCTAAACGCATGGCCTTTTTTTCTCTGTTACAATGCGCCCTGTTGTATATGATGTTGACGTTTTTTTCGTGTGCCCGGAGCCCTGGACAAAACGGCCGTCCTTATTTCACAGGCATGTACGGACGATTCGGCCGTTTTTCAGGCGAAAGTGAACGCGAGCCGTTATTTTTAAGCGTACGCCTGTTCTGTAAAAACCTTTTGTCGCTTGCATGATTGATTCCTCACCTGATCTTTTACCCGCGCAGATTGGCCGTTACCAGATTCAGGCCTTGTTGGGCCGTGGCGGCATGGCGGTTGTTTACCTTGCCTTTGATCCGTACATGGATCGGCGCGTAGCGGTGAAAGCGCTGTTAAAAGATCGCCAGTACGATGAGGGGCTGCGCTCCCGCTTTAAGCGCGAAAGCCGCATGGTGGCCTCGCTCAACCACCCGGCCGTGGTACCGGTCTATGACTTTGGCGAAGAAGATGAGCAGCCTTACCTGGTGATGCGCTACATGGAAGGTGGCTCACTACGCGAACGGCTGCGCCACGCCCCGCTGAGCCTCACCGAGGTAGCTACCATCCTGAACCGGATTGCCCCCGCGCTGGATACCACCCACGCCCACAAAATTATTCACCGCGATCTAAAACCGTCCAACATTTTGTTCGACGAAAGCGACCAGGCGTACCTGGCCGACTTTGGCCTGGCCAAGTTTGCCGAAGGCACCTACACCACCCTGACGCGCAACGAGGGCATGGTGGGCACGCCAGCCTATATGAGCCCGGAGCAAATTCGCGGACAAGAGCACCTGGACGGCCGTACCGACATCTACGCGCTGGGTGTCATCCTGTTTGAGATGCTGACTGGACGGCTGCCGTTTGCCGCCGACGGCCGTTTGCCCATCGCCCTCATGCACCTGTCTGACCCCGTACCCGATCTGTACCCATTCAATCCCAGCCTGCCCAAGGCGATTACCCAGATTGTGACCCAGGCCATGGCCAAGAGCCGTGATGAGCGCTTTACCACAGCCTCGGCGCTCACGACGCCGTTCATTGAGGCCGCGCAAATCGACTCGCTGCCCCCGCCCGAATTCCCCAATGCACCGCCCATCATTTTGCAGCCAGACTCCGAAAGCGGCAGCAGCATCAACGCAGCCTACAACAAATCGGACGACATGGATGCGCCCGTACTGCCCGCCTGGCTGCAATCGTGGTTGTCGAATTGTGGCACCCGGCAAGATATCGGCCGTTCGCGCGTGCGCGGGACGCTGGAAGACCGGCTGCGGGTGGGGTACGTGCAAACGGCCGGTGGATTACCCCTGCTGCTGGCCATGGTGTCTGACGGTGGCAGCAGCCAGCAGCACGGCCATCTGGCCGCCGAAATGGCCATCAACGAGCTGTTTAACCGCATCGAACTGTCATCCACGGCCGTTCCCGATGAGATTCCCGGCATGCTGCAAAAAGTGCTGCAGCAGACCAACCGCACCCTTTTTGCCGTGTCGCGCCAGCACCGCACACCGCTGGTGATGCAGTCGATGGTGGCCCTGGTGGCCATTCATGAAAACCGGCTGTACGTTGCCCACGTAGGCAGCGGCCGTATCTACCTGCTACGCCACAACCGCCTGCACCAGCTCACCCGCAGCACGCCCGCACCGCCCATTCCCGCTGACGAGACCGCCTCCAACGGCCACAGCCAGACGAGCAATCTCAGCAGCGCCATCGGCCTGCAACCGGAGCTGCACGTGGACCTGGGTCTCTATCTGAAGAGCGGCGAAGACGAAACGGCCGCCCGCCAAAACCAGGGGGTGCGGCTGCACACCAACGATCGGCTGCTGCTGTGCACCGATGGGCTGCTGGCCCCCAATGCCGGTGGCTGGCAGCGCCGCCGCTTGCGCCGCGTCATGGCCGAAAATCCACCCGCTGAAGCGGCCAAAATTTTAGTGCAAGATGCCCTGAACCGCAGCGTGCCGGACAACGTAACGGCCGTTGTGCTGCAAGCGCCAGGCACCGTGCCCCACGTTCCCCTGCACAAAACACGGCCGTTTCGCGTGGTCATCGGTTCCTTTTTGGCCGTCTTCCTGGTCTTTGTGCTGCTGATGATTGCCAGCCGCCCTGGCCCGCAGGGGGTTTTAGTGGAGCCGGGCATGGCCACTGAGATTGCTCAAATTATTGACGGACTCACGGCTACGGCCGTTACCGTGGCCAACAATGCGGGACTGGATGCGCCAACGGCCGTTCCCCCCCTGATCGCCCCGGAAGAGGCACCGCAGCCCGGTTTTGCTGTCATTTTTGCGGCGGGCGAAGGAGCCATGTTCCGCTCCAGCGGCCAATCAGAGTGGCGCATGGCCCGCGCCGGAGACCTGGTGCAAATTGGCACCAACGCCGCCATTCAGTCCGGCAGCGACCGCATGGGCGTGGTGCTGTCTGACGGGGCCGAGCTGTACCTGGCACCTCAGGCCGAGCTGCTGCTGAGCCAGGTCAACCAGGTGGGGCAGCCGAATGAAACAACCCGCGTGGATTTGGTGTACGGCCGTTTGCTCATTCACTACAAAAATGCCGATGCCCACGCCTTTGAGCTCGCGACGTCAGCGCAGGGCAAAGTGCTTTTGGAAACAGGAAATAATGTGGTGGGGGTGATTTTTGAGGCGGAAACGGCCGTGTTAGAGATGGATTGTTTTGACGGCGTGTGCCGCCTGCGGAACAACCTGAACCGCCAGCTTCGGCTGCAGCCAGGCCAATTTGGGTCCATTTCGAGCAGCAGCATGGTCACAAGCAGCAACGTACGCCCCACGCTGTACTGCGATCTGGCGCCGGCGCTGGTGGCCTGCCCCACGCCAACCCCTGCGCCAGTTGAAACGTTGGCCCCCATTGTGCAAACGGTGATCGCCGCCACGGAAACAGTTGTTGCCCAAACTGCCACCACCGTGCCCAGCCTCACGCCATCCACAACACCCTCCCCCACACCATCGCCATCGGTAACGCCGCTGCCGACCGTTACGCCGCTGCCCAACGCCACCGCGACCTCACCCGCGCCGACTGTGCCCACCAACACACCGGTGCCTTCGGCCACACGGCCGCCCGCCACCGCTACCAAACTACCGACCCAACCGCCGCCCACGGTGACGCTACGGCCGTCTGCCACCAACACGCCGCGGCCCACCCAAACCAATACACCACTCCCACCGCCGTTTACGGTAACACCCTTGCCTACCTTTACCCCCACCATCAACCCGAACACCTAGCCAGAGGCGGGCAATCTCCCCACCGGGCAATCTCCCCATAAAGTAACCTTGTTAATTTCGGCACGATCCCCCACAATACGGGGAGCTTTTTGTGGTTAATCACGAATCAAGAGTAGGTATTGTGAATCTAGAAGTTCCCAAGCAGCACGCAGCGTTTGCTTTGATTGCCATTGGCCAGGGACCCATGCGTCAGTATTTGTTGCAATGGAACCAGCGATGGGGCGCTTTTAATCTGATCGGCGGCAAACCCGATCCCCACTGTGAAACGGACACCGATTCCTTGTCGCGCACCATCCAGCGTGAACTGGAGGAGGAAATGGGGCTGTGCGCTTCGACCGATTTTCAAATCATACAGCAGCTTGGGCTGGTCACGATGACCCAATATTCACGCCGCGAACAGCAGGTGAAAGAATATACCTTCGCCATTTTTGACGTACGCATTTTCCCCACATTTCCGGTTAACTTCCGCAAAAACTCGGCTATCCGCTGGCTGTCTACAGGGGATGAAAACGTCTTTGTGTCAGCCAATGAAATCAACAGCCTGATGACGCAAGACAGCCGACCCATTTCCACCACCACCAAGTACATCCTACAAGCTGTTGGCGAACTGCCGACCATCTGCCCCCCCATCGCCATAGTTCCCCCCCAGCACTCCCTGGAAACCTGAGTATACCCTCCCGCCTCACTCCAGCGTTTGTCCCCCAAAACGTGCCCGAAAATCAGGCACCTCGTCGGCGTCTGGCATGGCAGTGATGACCTCGCGACAGTGCTCCAGCCAACGCACGTAGGCCTGCTCTAGCACCAACCCAATATCCAGCGTCAGATGCTGCAAAGGCAGGCAGCGTTCGTCGGGGCGGGATGCGGACGATGGGATGGGAATCTGGCCAATGTGGGCCAGCTGTGCCTGGTGC
>CAUJGI010000411.1 GCA_963169155.1 Chloroflexota bacterium | reverse complement strand
GATGGTGGAGCTGTTGCGGATAACCACGATTTGCTGGGTGCCGTTTTCCGTTTGCAGCAGGGCCAGGTGTGTGATGTTACCGCCGGGGGAGACGAGCCAATCGACGCTGTTTTGCTGGTTGAGGTAGTGGAGACGGCCGTCTTTGGCGCCTACCACCATTTCATCTTCACCGTCATTATTAAAGTCCACCACCAAAATGGCCCCGGGTTCCGAATCGAGCGAGTAGCTCCATTCCGGGGCGATTTCGCTGGTGCCGACGCCCAGCCCCAGCAGTTCCACGGTGGCAAAACGGGCCAGGAGCAGTTCGTAACGGCCGTCTTTATTGATGTCGAGCAGGCTGGTCAGCCCGTTGGCATCAACCCGTTCGTAGGTGGTGAGCAGGCGGTTGGTTGGCCCCAGCAGCAGTACGTCGTTGGCCGAATTGGAGCCTTCGCCCGGCCCCAAAATGACGGCCACCAGCGGCTCGTTTTCATCATTGGTGGGCTGGGCGGTGGTGAGCGCCACGATGGGGCGGTTGGCCTCAGGCACCAGGCGGCGGGTCCAGAGGCGGCTGCCGTTGGCCCGGTAGGCCACCACCACACCCACCTCGGTGCCTGCCAGCAGCAGCGGCTCGCCGCGATACTCCCCGGCGGTAAGGGCGGTGATGGGCTTGTTGAGCGTGCGCGGCCACCAGACGCGCTGCCGCGCATAGTCGATCAGGTGAATTTGCCCGCCTTCCGAACCGGCGGCCAGATACAGCTCGCCGTCTGGCCCAAAGGGGACGGCGATGAGGGCGGAGATGACGTCGGAAATGGGCTGGGGCTGTTCCCAAATGTCTTCCTGATTGCCGTTGATGAGCCGCAGCTGGCTGAAGCGCAGGGTGGGGTTAAAAAAGCCCAGGGCGATCTCGGCCTGACCGTCGCCGTTGAGGTCGGCAATTTGCATCATGACGCGGGTGTTTTGCAGGGCGGTGCTGCTTTTGGTGTCTGACCAGATTACTTTGCCGGTGGCGTCAAACAGCTGGAGCTGGCCGTTGTTGTAGAGGACGAGCAGTTCATTACGGCCGTCGCCATCGTGGTCAAATGGTTCAATCTGGCGCACCTCGACGTTGTATTGGGTGACCCATTCCTGCCCGGCGGCGCTGCTGCTGAAGGCCAGCAAGGGCTGGGGCGGGGTGATGGGGGCAAGGACCACCGACCAGAGCTGGTCACCGCTGCTGCTGAGCATGGTGAGCTGGCGGTTGGCGACCAGGGCAATTTCCTCTTCGGAATTATCGTTGATGTTGAGGACGGCGATGGCCTGGATGATCTCCCCGGCGGGATAGCTCCACTGCAAAGCGCCCACGGAGCTGAGGAGATCGACACGGCCGTTTTCCGCCGCAATGACAAACTCATCCACGCCATCCCGGTTTAAATCGTGGGTGATGACGTGGCTGATGCGCCGCGAGGCCGAGTGGCGCCAGTAGGCTTGAATCTGGTCCTGGGCAGCAGCGGGTTGGGGGGCGGTGGGCAGGCAAACAAAGAGGGTAAAGAGTAAGACGAGGAGAAGCCAGCGGCGAAAACGGCCGTTTTGCAGTAAGCCAGCCAGTTGTGCATTACCCCATGTCATATTTTTAAGTAATCCGTAATCGGTGTTCGGTAATCCGTAATCGGTAATCCGTTTACCTTTCACCGCTTACCGTTGACCGATACCCGTCTACTGGCCATCTGGCGGGCGCAGGGCGTAGCCCACGCCGCGTTCGCTGATGATCCAGGTGTCGAAGGGCACAATGGCCCGGCGCAGCCGCTTGATGAGCGTTTTGAGGCGATCGGGATCATCAACGAGGACATCACCCCAGACGGCCGTTTCCAAATCATCCCCGTGGACTACCTGCCCGGCGTTCTGGCACAGGCTGACCAAAATGGCAAATTGGGAAGTGGTCAGGCTCATCTCCTGGCCCTGGCCCCACACCTGGTGGCGCTGCTGGTCGATGACAAACGGCCCGGCCTGGATGAGGCCGCTCACCTGCTGGCGGCGCACGTAGCGGCGCAAAATGGCGCTGGTGTAGCGGTACCCGTCGCCGCTGGCTTCCAGCAGGCACTGCTGCTCCAGCAGGCGCAGGCTGTCAATCGGCCCATCGGCGATGGCCAGGGCATACTGCTCGTCGGGCATCAGGTTTTGCCAGAGATAGCCCAGGTGGGAATCGGACTCCACCTCGATGGGATCGTCCAGCTGGGCAAATTCCACCTTGTTGTTCAGGCTGCTGCCCTGGGTCATGGCCTGGAAGGCGTGATAGGCGGCCACGTGCAGGAAGAAGGGGTGTGGCCCAACCAGGTAAATCAGGTAGTCGATCAGCGCGTCCGAGAAGCTGCACGCGACGCTTTGCAGGCGGTCACGCACCATTTGCTGGCTGGCTTCGATGGTAAACAGCCCCAGCGGCAGCGTCACAAAAATGTTGAAAAAGGGTGAGCTGAGAATTTCTTCCTCGGCGGTGATGTCGAACAACGGCCGTTGGCTGGCCGTCAGGTAAGCCAGGCCGTATTTGGTGGTGAGGCCGCGCAGGCGGGCAAAAAAGTAGGGGGTAAGCTGTTCGTTGGCGGCTAAGAGTTCAAATTCATCGAGGAGGACGACGACGGCCGTTTCATTCTTGTGAATCTGGTGCAGCGCCCGGTCCAGTGCCCGGTAGGTGCCGGGGGATTGGTCGGCCTCGATAGACATGCCCGCATCTTCCGCGGCATCTAGCAGACTGTCCAGCAGCGCTTCGTAAATCTCTTCCGGGGGCGAACCGCCAAACTCCTGGCAGTCGATCAGCACAAACAGGGCATGGGGTGGGTCCAGCTGAAGCTGAGCGCGGACTTCGGCGCGGGACAGGTGAATCAACAGCGAACTTTTCCCGATGCGGCGCGGGCCAATCAGCGAGACGCTCTGCCCGTTGCGCAGCAAGCCCAAAATCTGGCTGATTTCAGCTTCACGGTTGTGAAAATCGTGCTGGCGGCGAATGGCGCCACGGTGGTAAAAAGGGTTGTCCATGCTCATGGGCTTAATTGTAGCGGGGAATGGAGAAAAGGTAAAATTGGGTGGCAAGTTTGTGACAGGGAGAGGTGAGAGTGGGAGACAAGGAGACCTGATGAAGGCGGGAAGGGAAGAGGTTAACTTATTTTTGGCGCTGTTGGGGTGCCTTATGGTGAAAAATAAAAGGAGACGATGATGGATAAAGGGTCGATGCGGAAAATTGGGATTATCAGCCCAGGGGCGATGGGAATTTCGGTGGCGGCGACGATGCGGCGCAGCGGGTTTGACGTGTATTGGGCGTCGGCGGGGCGCAGTGCGGACAGCGTGGCCCGGGCTGAGGCGCATGGTTTGCTTGACGCGCGGTCGGTGGCGAATTTGTGTGCGACGTGTGAGGTAATTGTGTCGGTGTGCCCGCCGCATACGGCCGTCTCCGTTGCCGAAGAAGTGCTGGCCGCAGGCTTTAGCGGGGTATACCTGGACGCCAACGCTATCGCGCCGCAGAAAGTGATCCAGATGGCGGAACGAATGGCGGCGGCGGGCGTTGTTTTTGTGGATGGTGGCATCATTGGTGGTCCGGCGTGGGAACCGCAAAGCACCTGGCTGTATTTGTCTGGGGAGCAGGCGGCGCTGGTGGCGGCGTTATTTGCGGAAGGGCCGTTGGAAACGGCCGTCATCGGTGACCAAATCGGGCAG
>CAUJGI010000410.1 GCA_963169155.1 Chloroflexota bacterium | reverse complement strand
GGTTTGAGCAATGCTGAGCTGAGGGCCATCGACCCTGCGGGCAGCAGTTACCGGCAGGCGGATTACGATTTTTTCACTTCGCCGCAAGCGAAGGACGTTATTAAGCAAGAAGGCATCATTTTATTGGATTACCGCGCTTTGCAGACAGTATGGCAAGAAAAGTTGGCGCCATAATGCCGCTTATTTGTTTATGAATCATTCACTTTAGTGAAGGACATTTGAGAAAAGGAGGCTGTCATGAATGATATTCAGACTATCATCAACAAAATGACACTAGAAGAAAAGGCGGCGCTGTGTACTGGGGCCAGCGCCTGGTCCACCACCCCCATCGACCGGTTAAACGTGCCCGAATTGATTGTTTCGGACGGGCCACACGGCGTTCGCCGCCAGCCCGACATCCACGCTATGGCCAACAAGAGCCTGCCAGCTACCTGTTTCCCCACGGCTTCCAGCCTGGCGGCCAGTTGGGACACCGATCTGCTGTTTGCAATGGGGCAGGCTTTGGCGGAAGAGGCAATTGCCTTGAAAGTAGACGTGCTGCTGGGGCCAGGGGCCAACATGAAGCGCACGCCGCTGTGCGGCCGTAATTTTGAATATTTCTCTGAAGACCCATATCTGGCCGGGCAGATGGCCGCCAGCCTGATCAACGGCATTCAGAGCAAAGGCGTCGGTACCTCGCTAAAACATTATGCGGCCAACAACCAGGAGTTTGAGCGCTTTGCCATCAGCGCCGAGATTGATGAACGGACTTTGCGCGAGATTTATTTGCCCGCGTTTGAAACGGCCGTTACCCAGGCCAAACCTTGGACCGTCATGTGCGCTTACAACAAGGTCAACGGCACCTACGCCTCCGAACACCACCGGCTGCTCACCGAAATCCTCAAAGATGAGTGGGGCTTTGCCGGGTTTGTCGTCTCCGACTGGGGCGCAGTGCATAACCGCGTTGCCTCGCTGGAGGCTGGGCTGGACCTGGAAATGCCCGGTCCCAAGCAGCGGCGCGTCAACGCCGTCATCGAAGCCGTGCGTGATGGCCAGCTGGACGAAGCCGTGCTGGACGAATCGGTACGCCGCATTTTGCAGATCGTGTTCTGCGCGGCGCAAACCCCCAAAGGCGGCACGTTTGACGCGGCTGCCCACCACGCCCTGGCGCGCAAAGTCGCCGCCGAAGGCATGGTGCTGTTGAAAAATAACGGCCTGCTCCCCCTGCAAAACCCGCAGCACATCGCCGTGATTGGCCGGGCGGCGCAAAAGGCCCATTTCCAGGGCGGCGGCAGTTCGCACATCAACGCCACCCAGGTAGACGTGCCTTTCAGTGAGCTGCAAAAGCTGGCCGAGAATGCCGAACTGAGCTATGCCGCTGGTTACCCGGAAGGCCCGGAGTTTGTGCAGACGTTGATCGATGAAGCTGTCGCTACCGCCACGGTGGCCGACGTGGCCCTGCTGTACATCGCCCTGCCCACCTTCAAAGAGTCGGAAGGGTACGACCGGCCAGACCTGGACCTGACCGAGCAGCAGGTGGCGTTGATTCAGGCGGTGACGGCCGTTCAGCCCAACACCGTCGTTATTCTCAACAATGGCGCACCGGTGGTAGTTCGTGAGTGGATCGAGGGCACAGCGGCCGTGCTGGAAGCGTGGATGATGGGCCAGGCGGGCGGCGGGGCCATCGCCGACGTGCTCTTTGGCCGCGTCAACCCGTCCGGCAAGCTGGCCGAAACGTACCCGGTGAAGCTGGCCGATACCCCGGCTTATCTCAACTTCCCCGGCGAAAACGGCGTGGTGCGCTACGGCGAAGGGCTGTTTATCGGCTACCGCTACTACGACAGCAAAGAAGTGCCCACCCAGTTCCCCTTTGGTTTTGGCCTCAGCTACACCACCTTTGCCTACAGCCAGCCGCAGGTTTCGGCGCTCAGTTTCCAAGATGTGAATGGGCTGACCGTCTCCGTGGATGTGACCAACACGGGCACCATGGCGGGCAAAGAGGTGGTGCAGGTGTATGTGCATGACCAGGCGGCAAGGTTGGTACGGCCGTACAAAGAACTTAAAGGGTTTGCCAAGGTGGAACTCCAACCCGGCGAAACCAAAACCGTGTCTATCCCGCTGAACTTCCGCGCCTTTGCTTACTACGATCCGGCCCACAGCCAGTGGGTCACCGAAAACGGCGACTTCGACATCCTGATTGGTGCCTCCGCCGAGGATATCCGCTGCACCACTACCGTCACCCTGGAATCGACCTTGCAGCTGCCCTCGGTGCTGCACCGTGAATCCACCATCCGCGCCTGGCTGGATGATCCCTCCGGCAAGGTGGCCTTCGAGCCAATGTACCAGCAAATGATGGGTCAACTGACCCGCGTCTTTGGTGGCGACGATGGCGACAGCAGCGCGACGATTGGCATGGATACGGCCGGGTTTATGCTGGACATGCCCCTGTTGAGCATCTTGCACTTTCAGGAAGACGCCCTGACCCAGCCTGCCGACGACATTGTTGACCTGCTGCTGGCTCAGGTGCACGGGATGCGCGTGTAAAGAGGTATCTCTATGAGCAACGAATTTCCAGCTGGGTTTTTGTGGGGCACCGCCACCGCCGCCCACCAGGTAGAAGGCAACAACACCAACAGCGATTTTTGGGTGATGGAACATCTGCCCGATACCGTTTTTGCCGAGCCGTCAGGCGATGCCATCGACCATTATCATCGTT